>NZ_JCANOT010000009.1:0-77492 GCF_059552495.1 Methyloversatilis sp. S146-33 | reverse complement strand
CGGTGTTGAAGGAGCCGGCGAGGAACATCGTGCCGGCGTCCAGTCGCAGCGATCCCGAGCTGGACCAGGTGTCGTTGATGGAGAGGATGCCGCCGTTGGCGCGCAGGGTACCGGCGTTGGACCATGCGTCGGAGGCGTTCCAGCCATTGACCTCGATGTTCTTGCCGGAGGTGTCGGCGGAGATGGTGCCGTTGTTGACGCCGCCGTTGCCGAAGTAGACGTAGCCGCCATTGGGGCCGGCGACGGTGACGCCACTACCGAGGGTGAGTGCGGTGGTGTAGCCGATGACGTTGTTGGCGCGCACGGCGTTGTGCGACCCGCCGAAGAGGATGGAGCCGTTGCCGTTGATGGACCACGCGCCGGCGGTGCCGCGCAGATAGGTCGAGCTGCCGTCGGAGGCGAGGGTGATCTCGGCGTTGTCCAGCGTGAGGGCGCCGACGACGCGCACGTCGCCGTTGTCGGCAATCAGCACCTTGCCGGCGTCCGCGCTATTGCCCGAACGGGACAGCGTGACGTTGTTCAGCGTGCCGCCGGTCGCTCTCAGTTGCGTGCCGATCATCAACTGCAGCGCGCTCAGCGTGCCGCCACTCATCACGCTGCCGCTGCCGCCGGTGATGAGGCGACCCCCGGAAATGTTGCCGCCGCTCAGCGTCAGGGCGCCGGTTTCCAGCTGGGTGCCGATGTTCAGCGTGCCGCCCGACACGGTCAGACGGCCGTTGATGACCGAATCGTCCACGAGCGTCAGCGTGCTGCCGCTGACGACGATGTTCTCGTTCGAATACAGGCTGTTGACGGCGAAGGTGCTGGCCGGTGAGGTGCTGCGTACGGTAATGGTCAGGTCGCCTGCCTGATCGATCACCACGTCGTTCTGTGCGCCCGGAATGAAGCCGCCAGCCCAGTTCGATGCGATGTCCCAGAAGCCTGAGGACTGCGCTATCCAGGTGCTGGCGATGCTGCCGGTGGCGAAGCTGATGGCGTTCGAGAAACTGGTGGCGGTGAGGCCCAGTGTGCCGCTGTCCACCGTGTCGAACGTCCCGCTGAGGCAGCCGTCGGCGCCGCAGGACAGCACGGTGTAGCGATCCTGCGCGCCGAAGCTCAGGCCGGCGGATGGCGCCAGGCGCAGGTCGCCGTCGAGTGCGGCGTTGCCGCTGACGACCAGGTGGTCCTGCTCAGCGGCGAGCGTACCCAGCACGTCGGCTTCGATGACGCCGCTGGCGGTCTGCGCATAGTGGCCGATAAGGGTCAGCGTACCGGCGCTGCCGTCGCCGCCCGGGCGCAGCGTGCCGGCGTTGGTCAGCGTGGCGCTGCCGAGATTGATCGTGCCGCTGCCCTGGACGACACCGTCGTTCTGCAAGGCGCCAGCGATCAGCGTGGCGCCGTTGAACACGTCCAGCGTGCCGGCGTTGATCGGGAAGGCGCTGGCGGTGAGCACGCCTTCCTCGACCCGCAGCGTGCCACTATTGATCAGCGGCATTGCCAGTGTTACGGCGGCAGTACCGGTCTTGCGCAGCAGGCCGGCGTTGTCGATGCGCCCGCTGCCACTGAAGGTGAAGCCGGTGCCGCCGACGACCTCGAACTCGCCGGATGCGAGCACGGACAGGCGGCCGCCGTCCTGGATCTGCAGACCGCTGGTGCCCGAGGTCGTCCGCGTGGTACCGGCGATTTCCAGCGTCCGTGACATCGTCTTGGCGCTGGTGGTGAGGAAACGGCTGCTGCCATTGAGGCGCGTGATGCCGCTGCCGCCCATGGTGCCGCTGCTCCAGTCGAATCCGGTGTTCACGCTCAGCGTGCCGACTCCGTTGATGAAGCCTGAGGTGAAACTCAGCATGCCCGCGCCATTGATCGCGCTGTTGCCGCTGGTGCTCAGCGTCGCGCCGGACAGTTCGAACAGACCGCTGGAGATGCTGGCCGATTCGCCGCTGTTCAGCGTCAGCAGGCCGGAGTCCGCACGCACGCGCGCATTGCCGGTGGACGAGAACACGGCGCCGGCGATGCTGCTGCCCGCCGTATTGCCGTAGATCGACAGCACGCCGCTGCCGGCGGTGAAATTGCCGCGCAGGTCGAGGTAGCGGATGTAGGAGACGCCGCTGCCGGCGGACTTCGATACGGTGCCGAGGGCGACGATGCCGCCGCTGCCACCATTGCTGGTCGAGCGCTCTAGCCGTACGTCGTCGCCGAGGCTGAGCGTATGTCCGCTGGCGACTTCAAGCGTGCGATTGAGCGTGCGAAGGGCGCTACCTGTGAGGCTGGCCGAGGTGGCCAGACGCGTGGTGCCGCTGCCGGACATGGTGCCGCCGGTCCAGTCGAAACCGGACGCGATGGTCAGCGTACCAGCGCCGTCCAGCGTGCCTGCCACCTGGCGGAAGGTGCCACTGCCGACGATGGACGCATTGCCAGCGGTGGACAGCGTGGCGCCGTGCAACTCGAGGCTCCCCGATGCGACCGTCGTGGTCTGACCGTTGGTCAGCGTGAACAGGCCCGAGTCGAGGCGCAGCGAACCACTGCCGCTGGTCGAGAACGCGGTGCCGTCCAGGCTGGTTCCCTGCGCGTTACCAGCGATCGACAGGATGCCGCTGCTGGCAGACAGATTGCCGCGGATGTCGAGGTAGTTCACCGACGCCGTACCGCTGCCGGCGGATTTCGTGAACAGGCCGAGCGCAACGATGCCACCACTGCCCCCGCTGCTGGTCGAGCGGTTCAACGCGACGCCGTCACCGACTGCCAGCGTGCGGCCGGCCGCAATCTCCAGCGTGCGGTTGAGGGTTCGCGTACCGCTGCCGGACAGCGTCACGTCGCGCAGCAGGCGGGTGGTGCCGCTGCCGCTCATCGATCCGCCCCCGGTCCAGTCGAAGGCCGACGCGATCGACAGCACCGCGCTGCCGGCCAAGTTACCGCCACCCGACAGCAGCAGGCGGCCGTCGCCGGTGAAGGCGCTGTCGGTATCGACGCTCACCATGCCCGAATCGAGGTGCAGCCGTCCTTCGCCATTGAGATCGAAGCTGCCTGCCAGGCGGTTGCCGACATTGCCGTCGGCCCGCAGCGTCAGTTCGGTACCGGCGCCGAGCACGATGTCGCCGTCGGCATCGGCGCTGAACAGCGCGCTGCCACCGCTGCCCGACGCCAGATAGATGAGACCGTTGCTGGCGGAAGTGCCCAGCGCGCCGCCAGCGGCGACGTGTAGATGACCGCCATTGTTCAACTGCAGGTAATAGCCGCTGGTATTGCCGAAGGCCAGACTGCCGGTGACGTCGAGCCGGCGCCCGAGGTATTTGTAGGCGCTGGTGTTGTCTATCGTGCCGCTGCCGCCGACGGTGGTCGTGCCGCTGCCGGTCATCGTGCCGCCGGCCCAGGTGAAGGCGCCACCGATGTCGACGTTGCCGCTGCCGCCGAGCGTGCCGCCTTCCATGCGGAAGGCGGAATCGATAGTCAGTGCGTGATTGGCGTTGAAGGTTGCGCCACCGCTGAGGCGCAGTCGGCCGCTGCCGTCGAAGCGGCTGGCGGCGCCGGTGCCGATCACGCCGGAATCGAGGTGCAGATCGCCGCTGCCGCCCAGTTCGAAGCTGCCGGAGATGCGGTTGCCGCTGTTGCCGTCGCTGCGCAGCGTCATGTCGAAGCCGCTTGCCGCATCAAGGCGCGCGCCGTCGTCGGCGCTGAAGGTGGCGGTGCCGCCGCTGCCCGCCGCCATGTAGATCAGGCCGCTGGCAGCCGTGGTGAACAGGCGCCCAGTGGCGCCAAGATGCAGCGTGCCGCCGTTGTTGATCTGCAGGTAGTAGCCGTTGCTGTTGCCGAATTCGAGGTTGCCGGCGATGACCAGGCGACGCGACAGGTATTTGTAGGCGGAAGTGTTGTCGATGACCGTCGTACCGCTGATCGTGGTCGTGCCGCTGCCTGCCAGCGTACCGCCGGCCCAAGTCATCGGACCGCTGATCAGCAGATTGCCGCTGCCGGCCAGCGTGCCGCCCTCGAAGCGGAACTGCGTCGAAATCGTCGAGGCGTGATCGATGTTCAGGGTCGTGCCACCGCTGATGCGCAACAGGCCGGTGCCACCGAAAGTGGTGGGGGCGGCCGTCGTGAACAGGCCTGAATCGATGTGCAGCGCGCCGACGCCGTCGAGCAGGTACTGCCCGCCCAGCGTGTTGCCGGCGTTGCCGTCGCTGCGCAGCGTGAGCATGGTGCCGGTGCCGACCGTGATGGCCGAACCGGCGGCGGCTGAAAAGGCTGCGTTGCCGCCGCTGCCGGCCTGCATGTAGATGAGACCGCTGCTGCTGGTCGATAGTCGTCCACCGCTGGCCAGATGGAGTGCGCCGCCGTTCTCGATGCGCAGGTCGTAGCCGGTCGAATTGCCGAAGGTGAGATTGCCGGACACTTCGATCCTGCGGCTTACGTATTTGTAGGCCGAAGTGTTGTCGATGACGGCATCGCCGGTCAGGAAGGTGGTGCCGCTGCCGCCGAAGCGGCCGCCACGCCAGTCGAAATCGCTGGCGATCGTCAGCACGCCGCTGCCGTTGATCGTCGCGCCACCGCTCATGCGCAAGCTGCCGTCACCGCCGAAGATCGTGGTGCCGTCGACATTGAGCGCACCGCTGTCCAGGTGCAGCACGCCGGCGCCGTCGAGATCGAAGGTGCCCGACAGCTGGTTGCCGCTGCTGCTGTCGCTGCGCAGTGTCAGCAAGGTGCCGTCGGCCACCGCGATGCGACCGCCCGCATCGGCGCTCATGACGGCCGTGCCGCCGGTACCGGCCTGCATGTAGATGAAGCCGTTCGTCGTGCCGGTGGCGAGTGTGCCGGTCGAGCCGATGTGCAGATGTCCGTCGTTGCCGACGCGCAGGTCATAGCCGGTCGGATTGTCCAGCGTCAGCGTGCCGTCGATGCGCAGCGTGCGCTGCAGGTAGCGGTAGGCGTTGCTGTTGTCGATCAGGCCGTTGCCGCTCAGCACCGTGCTGCCGCTGCCGTCCATGCTGCCGCCACGCCAGTCGAACAGCGTACCGAGCGTGAGTACGTGGCTGCCGCCGATCACGCCGGAGTTCGCTAGACGCAGTGAGCCACTGCCGCTGAAGGTCGTATCGGCGCCGGTGTTGATGCGCCCTGCCGCCAGCAGCAGCACGCCGTTGCCGATGGTGGTGAAGTTGCCGGCGATGAGGTTGCCCGCGCTGTTGTCGGACGACAGGCTGAACGTGGTGCCGTCGCCCAGACTCAGGCTGGCGCCGCTTTCCGCACTGAACGTGGCGGTGCCGGCCGACGCGGCCAGACGCAGGAAGCCGTTGGCACCCGCGGTACCGACGCTGCCGCCCGCACTGATGTTCAGCCGCCCGCCATCGCGCACGTAAAGGTCGTAACCGGCGCTGTTGGCGAATTCGAGCTGGCCGGTGACGTCGAGCCGGCGATCGAGGTAGCGGTAGGCGGCGCTGTCGTCGATCAGGCCGCTGCCGGTCAGCGTGGTCGTGGCGCCACTCAGCATCTGGCCGCCTTGCCACAGCAGGTCGCCCAGCGTCAGCGCGGCATTGCCGCCGAGGTTGGCCGCCAGCGTCAGGCGCCCGCTGATCGACGAGGCGCCGCCGTTGAAGGTGAGCGTGCCCGATGTCGCGCTGTAGTCGCCGTCGATATACGTGCCATCCGCCGCGTTGAAGGTGACGCCGCCCGTGACGGTGCCGGCTTCGATGTCGATGCCGGCGCCCGAGTCGTAGCTGCTGCCGCGCAGGTCCACGGTCGAGCTGCCGCCGGCGCGGATCAGGATGCCGCCGTTTGCCGCCCGCAGCACCGGCAGGACGATGTCGGCGCGCTGGTCGCCGACTGCGCTGCCATTGCTGTAGCCGGTCTGCATCGTGATGCTGCCGTCGCCCTGGGTGACGACGCGCAGGCCGGCGCCGTGCCAGCCGCCGGTGACCAGGTCGATGCCGGCGCTGGCGCCGCCTTCTCCCGCGCCGAGGTTGCGCGTTTCGATCAGCAGGCTGCTGCCTTCGGCCAGCGTGAGCTGGCCCGACGTTTCGCCGGCGGCGTTGCCGCTGCCGGTGTAGCTGAACTGTGAGGTGCCCACCGTCACCGAACGTTGAGCGCGCAGGATGATGTCGGTGGTCTTGCTCTGTTCCTCGATTTCGCTTTCGTAGATCACCGTCGGGCCCAGCGCCTCGGCGGTGAGGGTGCCTGGTGCGCCGCCGTTGAAGCTCAGGCTGCCATCGTTCGATCCGTCGCCGCTGCCACCCTGGATCACCATCGCCAGCGGGTCGAGCAGCAGCACGCCGTTGCGACCACGCGCCGCCGAGGTGTCGGTACGCCCGCGATAGAGCAGGGCGACCTTGCCGGATACTTCGACCTGACCACCGTTGCCGCCATTGCGACCACCGCGTGCCCAGATGTTGCCGTGGAAGGCGGTGGCCTGATCGGCCCACACGACCACCTTGCCGCCATCGCCCTCGAACAGCGCGTCGGCCAGCAGGCGAGCGCCGCTGCCGATCCAGCTTACCTGGGCGTTGCGCACCTGCGGATTGGCGCCCTGCCAGTCGCCGCCGACCAGCACCGAGCCGCCGCCGGTGTCGCCCGAAGCGTCCAGCGTGGCTGTGCCGCCGACCAGTACGGTGTCCGCGGTGATTTCGATTTGGCCGCCCTTGCCGGCGGCTTCGCTTGTCGCCGCGACCGGTGCCGGGCCGGACCCGGTTGCGGGCAGTTCGATGTCCTCGGCCGTGCTTGTCGGGGCAGGTGCAGGAGCGGGAGCGGCGGGCAGCGTGCCCGTGGCGCGCAGCGTGCCGTCGGCGCTTGCCTTCTGCGTAGCCGCGATATCGATGCGGCCGCCCTGGGTGCCGCTGGCGTCGACCAGCGCACCGGCCTCGACCTTCACCTCCGGTGCGGCGATGTCGATGTCGCCGCCGGCGCCGTCGGCGGTCTTCGCCGTCGTCTCCGATTGAGCGGTCAGCGTGACCGACTTCGATCCGCGCAACACGATGCGGCCGTCGGCGGTGCGGTGCGCACCGGTGGCGCTGATCTTGCCGGCCTGCGTCAGCGCCGCACCGAACATGCCGACGTTGCCACCACGGGCGATCAGCTGACCGAGGTTGATCGCCTCGCCGCCTGCTTCGACCCGCACCCGCAGTGCGGGCTGATGCGGGTCGGCGATTTCCACGCTCTTGCCGGCGGCGAGCACGATGTCGCCGTTGTCGGCGGTGATCAGGCCGGTGTTCTCGATGTCGGTGGCGATCAGCAGCAAAGGGCCGCCGGTGGCTTTCAGCGTGCCCTCGTTGCGCAGCTTGCCCGCCGCGCCTTCGGCTTTGAACTTCAGCCGCCCGGCGGTGAAGTCCTCGTTGCTGATGTTCAGTGTCGAGGCGACCAGCCCCGCGGTGTCGACCTTGGCGCCGGCGCCGAACAGCACGCCATTCGGGTTGATCAGGAAAACGCGGCCGTTGGCGATCAGGTTGCCCAGTATCTGCGACGGATCCTGCCCGACCACGCGGTTGAGTACGGTGGCGGTCGAATGCGGCTGGATGAAGCGGGTGGTTTCACCCGGCTGGATCGAGAACTGCTTCCAGTTGATGATGGCGCGGTCGCTGGCCGTGATGTTCAGCGTGCTGCCCTGGGTCTGGATGCCGACCTGCCCCTGCACGATCTGGTGCCCGGTCGGATTGGCGATGACCAGGCCGGGCAGCGCTGCCGCCATGGCCGCGACCAGACGGCGCAGTGCGCGACCGCCGCTGTTCTTGCCGCGCGCACAGGTTTCTTCCGGCACCGGCACGTAGCTGCGGTGTTCGTCGGAGTAAACCAGTCTGTAGCGACCCTTGTTCATTTCGGCCTCAAGTTCTTCTGAAACGGGCCGTAAACAGGATGCGGGTGTGTTCGCAATGCAAAGTCCGGTGCCCGTGATGCAGCTGCTTCGTGTCGCGCAGACAGACGTTGCATGCGCGAATTTTTCGCGATTCGGGGTGTTTCGCCGGAACCGGCCGCGCGCCACCGGGAGGTGGCCTTCAGGCGGTCAGAAGTTCAGGCTGAACGTTGCGTGCACGCGGTGACTTCCGGAGTCGTATCTTCCTGCTCCGTCAATAAGTTGAGCGTAGTCGATCCGCCCAGATAGCCACGTGGAAAAGTTGACGCGCAGACCCACGCCTGCCGAAAAAACTGCCTGACTGGCCTCTTCGCCGGCCAGCGGCCGTACGCGATAGAGGTGGGCGGTGTCGGCGAACAGCACGCCGCGCATCACCCAGGTGTCGTGCACCCAGGCCGGCGTATCGAGATCCGCACTGACACGCCAGCCGCGGTCGTCGGCGAGCACGCGCTCGCGCAGGCCGCGCACCGAATCGGCGCCGCCGATACCGAATTGTTCGCCCGAAACCAGTTCGTCGTTGGTGTACTGCGCCTGTGCCTGCAGGCGCACGCGCCAGTCCCTGGACAGCAACTGCAGCCATGAGGCACCGGCCCGGATCACCGCGAAGCGCGCGTTGGCGCCGCCGCGTGAGGCGGCGAAATCGCTGTCGCGGCCGTGTTCGCCGCCGGGCAGGTTGCGTGCATAGCTGACGTTCAGACCCGCTTCGCGCAGGTCGTTGCGCCAGTTGCCGCTCCACGACAGGCTGACCGGATGGGTGATCACTCGCGGGACCAGACTGCCCGGCACGTTCTCCAGGACAAAACTGCTGTCGAAATCGCGCCAGTCGGCAGCGAGGCTGACGCGCTGCGTCAGTTCGCCATCGCGCGGCAGGTGCCAGTTGTAGCGGGCGGAAAAGATGCGGCCAGCGCCGGACACGCTCGCCGTTGAGTTCAGCACCTGTACCTGGCCCGAATTCACGCTCGAGTAACCGGCGACAAGGTCGATCGAATTGCCACTGCTATACAGCGGAATGCGATAGCCGAGGCCGAAGATGGTCACTTCGGACGGCTTCTCTATCGAAGTCGTGTACTGGAAGGTCGCGACGTGGTCGCGGTTGAACAGGTTGGCGTGCTGCAGCCCGATCGCGACGCGGTGGGTGCCGGTCGATGGCGTGCCGCTGTTGTCGACCGTGACGAAGCGGCGCAGCGGTTTGTCGTCCGCCACCGAAATCGTCGCCGCGATCTCGCCCGGCTTGCGGCCGGACTTGAAGGTCACATCGGTCTGCTTTGACGAATTCTCGTTGGCCAGCGACAGCTGGCGCGCCACGTCGGTCGTGTTCGGCATGCGACCGTCTGCCAGAGCGGGCAGGCTGGCGCGGATGTTTTCTTCGTCGTGGTGTTTGGCGCCCTGCAGCGTGATTTCGGTCAGCTTCGGCTCCAGCACCTCCAGCACGACGGTGCCGCCACTCAGTTCCTGTTCCGGAATGCTGACCTGGGCGGCGCCGAAGCCGCGCTGGTGGTAGGCGGCCTGCAGTGCGGCGCGCGCCGCTTCCAGCTGCCCGAAACCCACTTCGGCGCCGGTGTAGGGCGACAGCATGGCGTCGATTTCCCCCGGCCGGAAAACCGTTCCGCCGGCCAGCGAGTAGGCGCGCACCTCGAAGCGAGGGCCGTCGGCACTCTCCTCCGCGCGCGCGTCGGCGAACGACAACTGGACTGCACAGATGCAGAGCAGCAGGGAAAGTCTGGGCGACACCGATGACCCCGTCGATCTTCAAGTTCTTGTATCCGACGGAGTTTAGTGCGTTTGTATGTCTTTAGCAGTAGGCCGAACAGTCTAAGGCCTGATCCAGTTTGCCCAGCAGCTCGGCGTCCGCGAGGGCCAGCCGGTCCCGCGCTTCGCGGGCGGCCTCGGTCGAGCCGCTTCGCGCCAGCGCCAGTGCCTGATGGAAGAGCACGTCCGGGTGGTCCGGCAACAGCATGCGGGCGCGCTGCAGCGCCTCGTTTGCCTCGACTGGCCGCTGGTCGCGCAGCAGCGCGACGCCGGCCTGATGCCAGGCATCGGCGTTGTCCGGTTCTGCGCGCGTCCATTCCAGCGCCAGATCGGCGGCGGACTGCCACCGCGACAGCGCACCGAGGCGCGCCACCCGCAGGAACCAGGGCTGTTCCGCGTCCGGCTTTTCCCACAGCGCCAGACCCGAGATCGGCGCGATGTCGGATTCGGGTTGCTTGCGCAGCCGGTGGATCAGGTCGGCCGGCATCGCGAAGTAGCCACCCGAGTGGCCGGAGGCAAGAAAGGTGGTGATGCCGATCAGGCGACCGTCAGCGTCGAACAGCCCGCCGCCACTGCCACCGAGCGCGAAACCGCTGGACGTTTCGAACACCGCACTGCCGTCGTGCGGATGCAGCGTCGCGACCCGCCCCGGCGCAAAGAAGGCTTCTATCCCTCCCGAGTAGCCGTAGTAGAAGGACTTTTCACCCGGCCGCACCGACGCCGCGTCGCGCAGCGCGACGGTGCGCAGTGGCATTGGCCCGGTACGCAGCAGACAGAGGTCGTTGGCCATATCCGCTTTCTGGCCGAACACCGGAAATACCAGCGCGCCCTTGGCAACCTCGATGCGCACGCCCTGACGCGTGACGTGACAGTTGGTGATCACCTCGTTCTCTGCGACCACCACCCCCGAACCGAAGAAACCCTTGCCTGCCTCATTGGCAACGCGCACCTGCACCACGCTGATCGACAGGCCGGTATAGAAGGCGGATCCGAATTCGCTGGCCGAACCGCCGGCGTGGGCGTTCAGGGCCAGCAGACAGCAGGAGGAGGCGAGCAGGCGGCGCATGGCGGGCTCCATCGACGGGGTTGTGTGAACAGCCGTCTTGGGAGCGCGCTACAGGCGCGAAAGTTCAGCTGCCGCCGACCGCCCCACCGGTCGTGAAGAAGGCGCCGCCAGCGACGTGATGCAGCGTGCGCAGCGCGTCGTCGTCGAAATGCCAGCGCCCGTTGCGGAACACCCGACCGTCCGCGCGCGCCGCCACCACCTCGCCGATGAACAGATCGTAGCGGTCCTGGTTGTGGGCTTCCGGCACGACCTTGCATTCGAGCCAGGCGACGCAGCCGGCGACCAGCGGCGCGGCGATCTGTGTCGCCGCGAAAGTGACGAGGCCCAGAGCCGCGAACTTGTCTGTGTCGCGGCCGCTGTCGCTGCCAGCTGCGACGGTGGCGTCGAGCAGCGCGCGAGGCGGAACGTTGATCGCGAATTCTCCCGAGGCGCTGATCAGTTCGCGCGTGAAGGTCGATTTGTCGATCACGACGACGATCTTGGGTGGGTCGAAATCGAGCGGCATGCACCAGGCCGCCGCCATCACGTTGCGGCGCGCGCCGGCTGCGCTGCTCACCAGCACGGTAGGACCGTGGTTGAGCAGCCGGTAAGCCTGCGGGAGGGGGACGTCCTGGATCGACATTTAACAAGGGAGCGCTGCGGCGCGCTCCCCGGAAGGATCAGGCGCGGCGGCGGGCCGCTGCAAGCAGCGCGAGCAAGCCGAGACCACCCACCATCGAAGCCCAGGTCGAGGGTTCGGGTACGGCCGCAGCGAAAGTGCGGAAGGTGTAGTCAAAGTTGGGGAAGCCTGCATAGCCCGAGGTCGCGAAGGTCTGTCCTTTCGGGTAGGGGTTCAGCGTGCTGCCCGCCAGACCCAATGCGGACGGGCCGGAGAAGACCAGGAAGTAGGTGTCCCCCGGCGTAACTGTTACGGGCGTCCAGAACACGTCCACCCAGCCCGGACCAAGACCGAGTGCCGAGCCGCCGGCCAGCAGGCTGCCGCCCTGGTTCGGCAGCTTGCTCCACAGTTCGATGGTCACGTTCGCCGACTCCTCCGGGCTGGCGAGGAGGAGGTAGATCCCGGCGCCGGACACGTTGTCTGCCATCTGCTTGAAGGACTGCGCCAGTCCGCTCTGGCCGAAGGTTGCTATCAGGTTGTTGCGCTCTGACGACTCCTGGTCGGTCACGTTGGGGATCACGGCGAGCGCCGGCAGGGCGGTGGCAAACAGCGTTGCGGCGAAGAGGCTGCGTATCGATTTCATCGGGACACTCCCTGCACGAAGGTTGTCGTCACCCGTCGCAAGCCGGACCGGCCGACGGATTCATAAATGTCAAAAACTGTTAGCAAGCCGTGTGCCTGCATCGCTGCATCGGCATGCATCGGGGCGCAGCCTGCCTTGCAGCCGATCCGGTCCTTGGGCGGGTCGAGCCGGATGTAAAAAAAACCGACGCTGCGCCGGGTGCCGCCGCCGGGTTGCCCCGACCTCAACGACTCCAGCTGTCTTTCAATGTGACGGCCCGGTTGAACACCGGGCGGCCTTCGACCGAATCGACGCGGTCGGCGACGAAGTAGCCGTGACGTTCGAACTGGAACTTGTCGTCGGCCGCGGCGGTGGCCAGGCCGGGTTCGACGAAGGCCTGTACCGATTTCACCGAATCCGGATTCATCACGGTGAGGAAGTCGCGGCCGCCGGCGTCCGGGTGCGCCTCGGTGAACAGCCGGTCGTACAGCCGCACTTCGGTCGCCAGTCCCTCGGCCACGCTGACCCAGGTGATGACGCCCTTCACCTTGACGCTGTCGGCGCCTGGCGTGCCGCTCTTGGTGTCCGGAACCAGCGTGGCCAGTACCGCGGTGATTCGGCCGTCGGCGTCCTTCTCGCAGCCGGTGCATTCGATCACGTAGCCGTACTTGAGCCGCGCCTTGTTGCCCGGGAACAGGCGGTGGTAGCCCTTGGGCGCTTCTTCCATGAAGTCTTCGCGCTCTATCCACACTTCGCGTGTGAGGTTGAAGCTGCGTGTGCCGCGTTCCGGGTGGTGCGGATGCACCGGCGCGGAGCAGGGCTCGGCCTCCTTGCCGGCGAACAGTGCATCCCAGTTGGTGAGCTTGAGCTTGAGCGGATCGAGCACCGCCATCGCACGGGCGGCGCGGCCGTCGAGGTCGTCGCGCAGCGCACCCTCCAGCGTCGAATAGTCGATCCACGAATCGGCTTTGGACACGCCGATGCGCTCGGCGAACAACTGCAGCGCCTCCGGCGTGTAGCCGCGGCGGCGCAGGCCGACGATGGTGGGCATGCGCGGGTCGTCCCAGCCGCTGACGTGTTTCTCCGTCACCAGCTGCATCAGCTTGCGCTTGCTGGTGACGACATAGGTCAGGTTGAGCCGTGCGAACTCGTACTGCTTGGGCAGCGGATGAGCCAGCAGGCCGCCTTCGGCCAGACGTTCCAGCACCCAGTCATAGAACGGCCGCTGATCCTCGAATTCCAGCGTGCAGATCGAATGGGTGATGCCTTCGACCGCGTCTTCCAGCGGGTGGGCGTAGGTGTACATCGGGTAGATGCACCATGTGTCGCCGGTGTTGTGGTGATGCGCGTGCTTGATCCGGTAGATGGCCGGGTCGCGCATGTTGATATTGGGGCTGGCCATGTCGATCTTCGCGCGCAACACCATGGCCCCGTCAGCGTGCTTGCCGTCGCGCATTTCGCGGAACAGCGCCAGCGATTCGTCGGCCGGACGATTGCGCCACGGTGAATCCTTGCCCGGCTCGGTCAGCGTGCCACGGTTGGCGCGCATCTCGTCCGGCGTCTGCTGGTCGATGTAGGCGTGGCCGGCGGTGATCAGGTATTCCGCCGCGCGGTACATGAAGTCGAAATAGTCGCTGGCGAAGTAGAGCTGCGACGCACCGAAGGCGTCCCAGCCGAAGCCCAGCCACTGCACCGCGTCCTTGATCGATTCGACGTATTCGACGCTTTCCTTCTCCGGATTGGTGTCGTCGAAACGCATGTGGCAGACGCCACCGTAATCGCGCGCCAGGCCGAAGTTCAGGCAGATCGACTTGGCGTGACCGACGTGCAGATAGCCGTTCGGCTCCGGCGGGAAGCGGGTGCGGATCTTCGCTGGGTCGGGCTCGCCGGCGGCGTGATGCGCGGCGTCGCCCGGGCTGCGCGCCCAGCGGCGGCTGGCGTAGGTGCCGTTGGCCAGATCCTTCTCGATGACGGCGCGCAGGAAATTCGAAGCCGGGGCGGGTGCGTTGCGTTCGGACATGGTGGGCAGCAGAGAAACCTGAGGATGAGTGTCGTTGCCAGGGCATGAGCGGCAGCCGGCAGGATGCCCGCTTCAAGCTTGGGCCAGACCGCGGTCTGGCGAAAGAACACAATTCTAGCCGCTTGCCGGCGAAATTCAGGGTTGACAGCTTTTCACGGCTTGCCTATGGTCGAGCCCATGCTCTCGCACCAGACCCAACTGCTGTTCCTCTCCTCGACGCTGCTCGCGTCGGGTCTGCTGCTGCGCCCCGCGCGCACATAAAACTCCCCCTCCTGTCGTGCAGTGCCTGCCTCCGGTCGATGAACCGCGAGGTGAATTCCGTTTTCCCGGAGCGTTCCCATCATGTTCGAGCTGTATCAGATCTTCCCGATGCTGCGACTGCGCAGCGGTTGTCAGGCCAGGAACCCCGTGGCCGCCTGACAGCCCTGCATTCCGGCCACGCATCCTTCCCATTTGCCGGAGCACATCATGTTGAAGCAGCCGAATACGAAATACCGTCCCGTTACCCCGATCGCGCTCGCCGATCGGCAGTGGCCGTCGAAAACCCTCACCCGCGCACCGATCTGGATGTCCACCGACCTGCGCGATGGCAACCAGGCCCTGTTCGAGCCGATGAACGGCGAACGCAAGATGCGCATGTTCAAGATGCTGGTCGAGATCGGTTTCAAGCAGATCGAGGTCGCCTTCCCGTCGGCGTCCGACACCGATTTCAGCTTCGTGCGTACGCTGATCGAAGGCGGCCACATCCCGGACGACGTGACCATCGAAGTGCTGACGCAGGCGCGACCGCACCTGATCGAACGCACCATCGAATCCTTGCGTGGCGCGAAGCGCGCCATCGTGCATGTCTACAACGCGACCTCGCCCACCTTCCGCCGTGTCGTGTTCGACATGAGCCGCGACGAAGTGAAGCAGCTTGCGGTCGACAGCACCCTGCTCATCAAGCGCCTGACCGACGCGCAGCCGGATACCGAGTGGACCTTCCAGTACAGCCCGGAAACCTTCACAGCGACCGAACTCGATTTCGCGAAAGAGGTGTGCGACGCGGTGGTCGAGGCCTGGGGCGGTACGCCCGAGCGGCCGGTCATCATCAACTTGCCGGCGACGGTGGAGATCGCCACGCCCAACCACTACGCCGACCAGATCGAGTGGATGCACCGGAATCTGGCCAACCGCGCATCGGTCATCCTCAGCGTGCATCCGCACAATGACCGCGGCACCGCGGTCGCTGCCGCTGAGCTGGCGGTGATGGCCGGCGCCGACCGTATCGAAGGCTGCCTGTTCGGCCACGGCGAGCGCACCGGCAACGTCGATCTCGTGACGCTTGCGCTCAACCTCTACACGCAGGGTGTGGATCCAGGGCTCGATTTCTCGCGCATCAACGACATCGCACGCACTGTCGAGCAGTGCACGCAGATTCCGGTGCACGCCCGCCATCCGTACGCCGGCGACCTCGTGTTCACCGCCTTTTCGGGCTCGCATCAGGACGCGATCCGCAAGGGCCTTGCCGCACAGCGGCCGGACGCGATCTGGGAAGTGCCCTATCTGCCGGTCGACCCGGCCGACGTCGGCCGCACCTATGACTCGATCATTCGCGTGAACAGCCAGTCGGGCAAGGGCGGCGTGGCCTTCCTGCTCGAAAGCGAATACGGCGTCACGCTGCCGCGCCGGCTCCAGGTCGAATTCAGCACCGCCGTGCAGCAGCTCACCGACGCCAGCGGGCAGGAAGTGCGCGCCGCCGACATCTGGAAGCTGTTCGCGCAGCAGTACTTCGAGCCAGCGCTTCCGTTCGAGTATGTCACCCATCATCTGAGCGAGATCGGCGACGAGCAGGGCATCGAACTGGTGGTGAAGGCCGAGGGCGTCGAACGCACGCTGGCGGGCCGTGGCAATGGCCCGATCGCTGCCGTGATCGACGCGCTCAAGGTGCCCGCCCGCCTGCACGACTACGAGGAACGCGCGATCGGCCACGGCGCCGACGCGGCGGCGGTGGCCTTCGCCGAATTCGTCATCGACGGGCTGCCCGGCAGCACCTTTGGCGCCGGCATGCACCGGAATATCGTGACGGCGTCGGTGCTGGCCATCCTGAGCGGGCTCAACCGCGCCTGCGCCAAGCTCGATCCGGCAGCGCGGCGGGACTTTCTCGCGTCGATCAGACCGCCGGCGCTGGCTTGAACGCGGGCTTCACTCGACGCCGTTGCAGACCGTCGGCCGCCAGCGCTCCCGCCAGTGTCCGGCGAGCAGGCGGGCGATGATCGCACCGAAGCAGAGCCCGCTGCCGCCGCAGGCGAGCACGGCGACATCCGGCAGGGCGGCCACACTGCCGGCACCGATGCCGCCGAGCAGGCCGGCCAGCGGCGGCAGATAGGCCAGCATCACGGCGCGCAGCGGCGCATCGTCGTCGATGCCGAGTGCAACAAGGTCGCCGGGCTGCAGTGAAGCGGCCTGCGCAGCGGGCAGTTCGAACTGGTGCAGGGTGTTCGGCGCGCTGCCACAGACAGTTTGCGCGCGGCAGCCGCTGCAGGCCGGCGCGCTGTCGACGCCGACGGTGACGCGGGTGCCGTCGACCTGCACCACCCGGGTATCCCTGACCGTCATGTCTCTTCCCTCCCGCCGGGTATCTCGCAATCCTCGTGCCAGCCGCCGGGTAGCGATCCGCTTGCCGCCGTCGACGTCGGTCCAGCGCGCTTTCGGTGCGTTTCGTCGCTGCCGGGGCGCGGCTGCCCTCCTGTGCTGTTTGCGACAAGTCCGACAAGCGCTGTCGTGGCACCGTTTTGTGACGCCTTGCACCAAAGCGGACGCACCCACCGGCCGATCGCCCGACCCGTTTCCAAGTGCCTGCCCGCAAACGGCTTTCCGGCGCGCTGTTACGCGGGCGTCTTACGCTTGACCGCTTTGCGACGCTGGGTACGCACCTTGCTTCATGCTGCGAGGCGTGGAGAAGCGCATGTGGATTTCCGCCGTGGCCGGCTGTACTGCCGACCGTTCCCCGACAATAAGAAAAGACGCAGGGGCCACTGAATGGAAGGGCGTGCCGGCACGACCGGCATCGCCTCGGGAAGCAATCGGGGGCTGTCATGACTGCGAACGGCATCGAGACGAATGCGCGCGCGAATGTTGAACTGGTGACCGTGTATGAGCTGAGCAAGATACTCAGCTCGTCGCTGGACGTAACGAAGACCCTGCGCGAAGCACTGAACGTGCTGTCGCACTACCTCGACTTCAGACGCATGATGATCGCGCTGGTTGAGGACGACGGCGAGGCGCTCAGCCTGGCCGCGGCGGTCGGCCTGTCGGTCAAGGAGTGGTCGAGCGGGCGCTACCGGTCGGGCGAAGGCATCATCGGCCGCGTGTTCGCCTCGGGCTCGCCGGTCGTGGTGCCGGATATCTCGGTAGAACCGCTGTTCCTGAACCGCACCGGCGCGCTCGACGATGCCGGCGACGAAACCATTGCTTTCATCGGCGTGCCGATACGCGCCGGTGCCGACATGCTGGGCGTGCTGTGTGCCGACCGCGTGGTGTCGCGTCGCGGCGGCTTCGGCAGCGACGTGCGTGTGCTGTCGATGGCGGCCAATCTGATGGGGCAGTCGGTGGCGCTGCAGCGCGTGGTGACCGACGAGCACGAACGCCTGCTGCATCAGGCCAAGCAGGCGCGGCGCGATGTACCGCGCGGCCGTTTCAAGCTGGACAACGTGGTCGGTGCCTCGCCGCGCATGCAGGAGGTATTCGCCGAGGCGCACCAGGTTGCGCCGTCGCGTTCGACTGTGCTGCTGCGCGGCGAGAGCGGCACCGGCAAGGAAGTGATTGCGCGCGCCATCCACGAACTGTCGACGCGCAAGTCCGGCCCCTTCATCAAGCTCAACTGTGCGGCGCTGTCCGAGTCACTGCTCGAATCGGAACTGTTTGGCCACGAGAAGGGCTCCTTCACCGGCGCCACCGGCGAACGCAAGGGCCGTTTCGAACTGGCCGACGGCGGCACGCTCTTCCTCGACGAGATCGGCGACATCTCGCCGGCCTTCCAGACCAAGCTGCTGCGCGTGCTGCAGGAGCGGGAGTTCGAGCGCGTCGGCGGCAGCAAGCCGATCAAGGTCGATGTGCGACTGATCTGCGCGACCAACCGCAACCTCGAAAAGATGGTGGCGGCGGGCACCTTCCGCGCCGACCTGTACTTCCGCATCAATGTGGTGAGCATCTTCCTGCCGGCGCTGCGCGAGCGGCGCGAAGACATTCCGGCACTGACGCAGCACTTCCTCGAGCGCTTCAACCGCGAGAACGACCGCAACATGAAGCTCACCCAGGGCGGGCAGGCGGTGATGATGCATTGTTACTGGCCGGGCAATGTGCGCGAGCTGGAGAACTGCATCGAGCGCACCGCAACGATGGCGCATCACGACGCGATCGAGGCGTCCGACTTCCCCTGCTCGGCCAATCGTTGCCTGACGCAGGTACTGCACTTCGTGAAAAAGGACGACGCGGTGTCGCCTGTGGTGGAGTCCGCCGCGGCCGAGGCGGAGTCCTGTAGCCCGCCGGGCGAGCCCGTGCCGGTGTCGCGCCCGGCGCCGACCGATGACAAGCCGGACGGTGAGCGCGACCGGCTGGTGTGGGCGATGGAACAGTGCGGCTGGGTGCAGGCCAAGGCCGCCCGCCTGCTCAACATCACGCCGCGGCAGATGGGCTATGCGCTGAAGAAGTACGACATCGAGGTGCGGCGCTTCTGACGGCGCTGCGGGGCAAATGCCCCGCAGCGCGATCACCACTCGTTGCGCATGCCCCAGGGGTGGGCGCCGGGCACCAGCTCGGCGGTGATGCCCTTCTTCGCGATGTCCTCCAGCGTCCGGTAGAAGGTCGCCTCGTGCATCAGCGTGCCACTCTTCGAGTAGAGCGCCACGTACTTCGACGGCATGTCGACCTCGACCGTGAAGTTGCCGCCCGCGTCCTGCACGCTGCGCGCATTGCCGTTCCAGTCGATGAAGTATCCGGTTTCCGAGCTCATCGGCTTCTCCTCAGGCCAGCGCCGGATCTTCGAGCACCGCGGCGGCGCTGACGGTCACGTTGTTCTTCGTCGCGTCGGTGTAGGGGCACACCTTGAGCGCGCGCTCCACCAGCGAATCTGCAGTCGGCTGGTCGATGCCATGCAGCACGGCGGTGAAGCGGATGGCCATGCGGTAGGCCTCCTCGAAGTTCTTGAACAGCGACACCTCGGCCTCGACCATGCAGCCCTTCACCGGCAGCCGGTCGGCGCGCACGATGTGGCGCACCGAGTTCTCGAAACAGGCGGCGTAGGCGGCGGCGAACAGCTGCTCCGGATTGACGCCCGGCTTCTTGCCGCCCATTTCTGCCGGCGCGGCGAGGTCCAGTTTCAGCAGGCCGTCTTCGCTCTGCACGCGGCCGTTGCGGCCGCCCTGGCTGAAGACGCGGGTCTTGTAGATGAGGTCCATGACAGCTCCCGGTGAGTGGTGATCGAAGTGTTCAGCTTGAGCAGCTGACGGTCAGTCCGTCCGCCCAGTCGGGCGGCGGCGCGGCGTAGTGCGCGTACTGCGGACGTTCGTCGAAGGGACGGCGCAGGCAGTCGTGCAGCGCCCGCACCTCGCCGAAATCGCCGTCGCGGGCGCGCCGGATCGCCGACTCGGCCATCCAGTTGCGCAGCACGTAGCAGGGGTTGGCCGCGCGCATGGCCGGCTGGCGCTGCGCATCGATGCTGGCTTCGCCGGCCAGCCGGGCGCGCCAGCCGAGCAGCCAGGCGTCGCAGGCTTCGCGGTCGGCGAACAGGTTGCGCAGCGGCGCATCAGTGCTGCCGCGCTGCTCGCGCGCGACGCGCCCCGGCAGCGCACTCAATGTGCGGAAGAAGTGCGTGTAATCGACGCGCTGCAGCTGCAGCAGTCCCAGCGTCGCGCCGATGAAGTCGTCGTCACCTCGCTGCGCGGTGGCGAAGCCGAGGCGTTGTCGCATCAGGGCGCCGAAGCGTGCGTCGAAGGCCGGCTGGAAGTGGTCATCGACCAGCGCGCGCGTTTGGTCCGGGTGGCCGATCAGCGGACCGAGCGCATCGGCCAGCACGTAGAGGTTCCACTGTGCGATGCGCGGCTGGGCACGGAAGGCATAGCGGCCCCAGGTGTCCGAGTGGTTGCAGATGCGGCCGGCATCGAAGCTGTCCATGAAGGCGAACGGTCCGTAATCCAGCGTCAGCCCCAGCGCCGACATGTTGTCGGTGTTCATCACGCCGTGCATGAAGCCGATCGCCTGCCAGTGCGCCACCAGTTCGCCAGTGCGCTGCGCGACGTCGGCCAGCAGTGCGTCGTGCGGTCGCATGCAGTCGCGCAACTGAGGCCGGAAACGGTCGATCACGTAATCGGCCAGCAGGCGCAGGTGTTGAACGTCGTCTTCGGCGCTGAAGTGCTCGAAGGTGCCGAAGCGCACGAAGCTGGGTGCGATGCGCGTGACGACCGCGGCGCTCTCCGTACTTTCTCGCTGCACCGGCAGCGGCGAGCCGATCACGCACAGCGCGCGCGTGGTCGGCACACCGAGGGCCGCCATCGCCTCGGAACAGAGGAATTCGCGGATCGACGAACGCAGCACGGCGCGGCCATCGGAAAAGCGTGAGTAGGGCGTCGGGCCGGCGCCTTTCAGCTGCAGTTCAAGCGGGCCGTGCGGCGTATCGACCTCGCCCAGCAGATGCGCCCGGCCGTCGCCCAGCTGGCCTGACCAGCTGCCGAACTGGTGGCCGGAATAGACCGCTGCAAGCGGCTCGGCGCCCGGCGGCAGACGGTTGCCCGCAAACAGCTCGACGAACTCAGCGCGCGCCGTCTCCTGCGGATCGAGCCCGATCAGCGACGCGGCGTCTTCGCTGGCCGCGATCAGATGCGGGGCCGGCAGCGGCGTGGGAGGCAGTCGCGTGTGGAAGGCGGCCGGCAGCCGGGCGTAGCTGTTGCTCAGGCGCAGCGATTCGAGCGGCGACAGCGGTGGCGTGGGCAAAGGTGCATTCATGGTGGCGTTCCGCGGTTGCGCAAGTGCGCAGCAAGAATCGGGCAAGCGTCAGCCAGCGACGCAGTCGGCCGTCGTCGGCCGGCCGCCAGCGGGGCGGGTGCGGATGCGCCAGATGCCTCACAGCATGCCGGTCGACGGCCGACACGCTGTTGCATCTGCGACAAACGCGACGCGGATGTCGTGCCCGCGGAGGCGAGGCCGGGGCGGCGTGCGCGAGATCGCCGGTGGCTCGATGTTTGCTGAACATCGCTACCCATCCGATGAACCGATCTGAAGCTGAAAGGAGCGCCCCATGCTCGACACCCTCATCGTAGGCGCCGGTCTCTGTGGCCTGGAGCTCGCCCGCCGCCTGGAGGCGGCCGGACGCAGCGTGCTGCTGGTCGAGGCCCGGCCGCGCGCCGGCGGTCGTGTGGATACGGTGCCCGCAGCAGCGGGCGCGGCCGCCCTCGATCTCGGCCCCGGCTGGTACTGGCCGCAGTCGCAGCCGCGCATGGTCAGGCTGATCGCGGATCTGGGGCTGGAAACCTTTCCACAGCATGACGAGGGCGTCGTGCTGCATCTGCGACAGCCGGACGCCAATCCGGAAACGCTGGGCAGCGAGGCGATACACAATGGCGCGCGGCGACTGGTCGGCGGCATGGCGGCGCTGACCGGTGCGTTGCTGCGCCGGCTGTCGCACGACCGCGTGCGCACCGGCTGCTCGGTCCGCCGGCTGGTCGCGCGCGGCGATCGCGTCGAGGTGCACTGCACCGGAGGCGGCGAGTCCTTCGTCATCGCCGCGCGCAGCGTCGTCCTCGCGCTGCCGCCGCGGCTGGCGGCGGAACAGATCGTGTTCGAGCCGGCGCTCGACGCGTCGCTGGTGCAGGCCATGCAGGACCAGCCGACCTGGATGGCGGCGCAGGCCAAGGCCTTTGTTCGCTCCGACAGCGCGCACTGGCGTCGCGGCGGTTTGTCCGGCAACGCCTTCGTGTCGCATCCGCAGGCCGTGCTCGGCGAGGTGTTCGACGCCTGCGACGCCACCGGTGAAGCGGCCGCGCTGGGCGGCTTTGTCGCATTGTCGCCGGCGCTGCGTGCAGCCAGCGCTCCGGCGGTCGAACTGATGGTGCGCAGCCAGTTCGCGCAGCTGTTCGGCCCGGCGGTGGAAGAGGGCGAACTGCATCTGCGCGACTGGGCCCGGGAGCCGATGACCTGCAGCGCGCTCGACCTGACCGAGCCCGGAGGGCATCCGGAGGATGACCTGTCGCTGCTGGCCGCGCCGTACTGGTCCGGCCGCCTGCACCTGGCCGGCAGCGAGACGGCCACGCGCGGTGCCGGCTATCTCGAAGGCGCGCTGGACGCCGCGGCGCGCGTCGCCAACCGGCTGATCGCGGTGCCGCTCGCGCTGCCCCCGTCGCCGGCCAACGACGGCAGCGTCGCCGACTTCGTCGACTGGGTGGGCGCGCAGCGCAATCAGGCCGGCGAGCTGTACCGGCAGAGCGTGGTGCGTGCACTGAGCGCACAGCGCAGCATCGACATGACGCACGCCGTGCTGTGTGCGGTGATCGACCACGTCTATGCCGAGGCGCTGCGCCGCATCGATGCGCTGGACTTCGACCTGAGCGGTGTCGCCATCGAGCGTGGCCGCTGCGCGCTGACGCCATCGCTGCTGGCGCCCTTTTCCGGTTTCAGCGACTGGCTGGTCGGCGAGGCGCTGCAGCACAACCGCACGTCCTGTGCACTTTCCAACTTTCCCGACGAACACGCGCCGTCGCCCGACTACGTCGCGCGCATCCGTGTCGATCTTGCGCTCGCCTGGCGCGCCTTCGCCCAGTCGCTGAACCAGATGCTGATCGACCGCATACCGGTGCGTGGCTGACGCCGCTTTGTGCGCTTTGTCGCAAGCGTAGGTTTCCGACCACCCGACGAATGCTGTCCGGATCGCGCCAAGTCAATGAATCGAATGGCGAAATCTCCTTGGCACGGAAATGGCTATCCCTCGTTTGCCAGCCCACATCGCGCGTCAGCAGAACAAGGAGTAGGTCATGGAAAGTGCAGCAGCGAGCTATGTCAGCCTGGCTGACCTGAAGTCCAGCCACAACGTGCTGGCCACGCCGGCGGAAGCGCCGGCTCATGTCGGCTGTGGAACCTCCGGCGGCGAAGGCAAGGCCAGTTGCGGAACGTCCGCCGGGCCGGACGACATGCCGGCCCATGTGTGGGACAAGGTGAAGAATCACCCCTGTTATTCGGAAGAGGCCCATCACCACTACGCCCGCATGCACGTCGCGGTGGCGCCGGCCTGCAACATCCAGTGCAACTACTGCAACCGCAAGTACGACTGCTCGAACGAGTCGCGCCCCGGCGTCGTGTCGCAGAAGCTGACGCCGGAACAGGCGGTCAAGAAAGTGGTGGCGGTGGCCAGCGAAATTCCGCAGATGACGGTGCTCGGCGTGGCCGGTCCCGGCGACTCGCTGGCCAACCCGAAGAAGACCTTCGACACCTTCCGCATGCTCCAGGAGCAGGCACCCGACATCAAGCTCTGTCTGTCCACCAACGGTCTGGCGCTGCCCGATCTGGTCGACGAGATCTGCAAGTACAACATCGACCACGTGACCATCACGATCAACATGGTCGACCCGGAGATCGGCGCCAAGATCTATCCGTGGATCTTCTGGGACCACAAGCGCATCACCGGCGTCGAAGCTTCGCGCATCCTGCACGAGCAGCAGATGAAGGGGCTGGAAATGCTGACCGCCCGCGGCGTGCTCACCAAGATCAATTCGGTGCTCATCCCGGGCATCAACGACGCGCACATGATCGAGGTGAACAAGGCGGTTAAGGCGCGCGGCGCCTTCCTGCACAACATCATGCCGCTCATTTCCGAAGCCGAGCACGGCACCGTGTTCGGCCTGACCGGTCAGCGTGGTCCGACCGCGCAGGAGCTTAAGGCGGTCCAGGACGCCTGCATGGGGGGCGCCAACCTGATGCGCCACTGCCGCCAGTGCCGCGCCGACGCGGTCGGCCTGCTGGGCGAGGACCGCAGCGAGGAATTCACGCTCGACAAGATCGAAGAGATGGAAGTGGTCTATGACCTCGACCGCCGCCGCACCTACCAGGAGCGCGTCGAGGCCGAGCGTCAGGCGCAGCACGCCGCCAAGGTCGAAGCGCTGGCGGCGACCGAAGGCAACGAGGCGGCTAAGGACATCAAGGTGCTGGTCGCTGTGGCGACCACAGGCGGTGGCCGGGTGAATCAGCACTTCGGTCATGCCGACGAGTTCCAGATCTTCGAAGTGTCGGCGGGCGAAGCGCTGTTCGTCGGTCACCGTCGGGTCGACCTGTATTGCCAGGGCGGCTATGGCGAGGACGAGCAGCTGCCTTCCATCGTCAATGCGATCAACGACTGCCACGCCGTGCTGGTGTCGAAGATCGGCGCCTGCCCGCGCGACGAGCTCAAGGGCGCGGGCATCGAGCCGGTCGATGCCTATGCCGACGAGTTCATCGAGAAGGCCGCGCTGTCGTGGTTCGCCGACTACACCGGCCGGGTCGCGCGCGGCGAGATCGCGCACGCCGAGCGCGGCGACGCATCGATCCGCCAGGGCGCCTTCACCGCCGCCGCCTGACGTTTCCGGATGGACCGCGGCGAGCGCCGCGGTCCGAGCGAAAGGAGAGAACCATGTCTTTGAAGATCATTGCCAACCTCTGTACGGGCTGTTCGGCCTGTGAGCCGGAATGCCCGAACGAGGCGATCAGCGAGCTCAAGAACCTGTTTGTGATCGATCCCGACAAATGCACCGAATGCGAAGGCGATTACGACACCCCGCAGTGCGTCGCGGTGTGCCCGATCGACGACTGCATCCTCCCACTCCAGACCCAGGCTGCCTGAGGACAACATGACCCAACTGACCCTGACGCCGGCTGCGGCGAAATTCATCCAGCGCATGGTGCGCTTCTCCGGCGAACCGGAAGGCGCCGGCTTCCGCCTGCTGGTCAGCGCCGGCGGCTGCTCCGGCCTGAACTCCGAGTTCTCGGTCGTGGCGGCACCACAGAGCGGCGACTCGGTGGTCGAGGCCTCCGGCGTGCGGCTGTTCCTGCCGGCCGAATCGCGGCTGCTGCTCGAAGGCGTGACCGTCGATTTTGCCGACACGCCGACCAAGAGCGGGCTCACCTTCATCAACCCGAACCAGGCACCGTGCGCATGCAGCAGCAGCGCACCGGCCGGCGCGCCGGGCGTGCAGCAGCATGCGCACGGTCACGGCCATGGCCACGCGATGCCCGGCGTCGCGACGGTCGGCCTGGACGCCATCCGTCGCGGTTGAGGAGGCGGTCATGCCGGCGATCGATGCACACGACGATCTGGCCGACCCCGGCCTCGCCGTGCTCGGACGCGGGCTGCCACCCGAGGCCGAGGCGCTGATCGCGCGCGCCGGCCTGATCCGCAACCGGGTGGCCGAAGCGCAGGCCCTGCTCGACGAGGCGCACGCGCTGGCACCGTCGCACCCGGCGACGCTGATCGCGCTTTACCGCTTTCATTTCTACGGCAACCGGCTGCGCGCGGCGCGCGACGTCGGCGAGCGCGCCATCGCCTGTGCGGCGGCGGCGCTCGGTCTGCCGTTGGACTGGCGGCGGGTCGAGGCCGACGCGCGCTTTCGCGCGCTGGAGCCGATGCCGCGCTTCTGGCTGTTCTCGCTCAAGGGCTATGCCTATCTGAGCGCACGCCTGGGCGAACTCGACGTCGGGCGCGCCGCGCTGGCGAGGCTGGCGGTGATGGATCCTGACGACAAGATCGGTCACCGGGTGATCGGCGACGTGCTCGCGCGCATGGGACGCGACGACCTCGGTTACGAGGACTGTCCGGACATCGCGGAGCCGGTCGGAGTCACGCCATGATGAGCACCTTGCCGCAGGCCTCCTACGACCCGTCGGACGACATCCCGCCGCTTGCATGGAGCGGCGAGGAACTGGACTGTTCTCTGTGCGACGCGCTGTCGCAGGGGGCGCGCTGCGAACGCGGACACGCCTGCGTGCAGGACCGCTACGCCAAGCGCATCGACCGCTTCTTCCGCTGGAACCCGGGCCTCAGCAACGCCTTCCTGCATCACCCCTATTTCGAAGTGCGCGCCATCGCCTGTCGCCGCGCCGACGTATTCCATCTGCAGTCGCTGATCGACGACGAGGACGAGACGGTGCGCCTGTCGGTGGCGGTGCGGCTGCCGCTCACGCAGGTGGTGAAGCTGCGCGACGACCCGCACCGCGAGGTGCGCATCCGTGTCGCCATGCGGCTCGAAGGGCGCGAACTGCTCGCCATGGCCGGCGACGAGGACTACTACGTGCGCAAGCTGGTGGCGCAGCGCCTGCCCGCGGCACTGCTGCCGCGCATGCTCGACGACAGCGATCCCGAAGTCAGGCTGGAGGCGGTGCGGCGCCTGGACATGCCGGCATTGCTGCGCATGTGCGACGACCCGGAGATATCGATACGCAAGGACGTGGCGCAGCGGTTGCCGACGGCCCAGCTATACCGCATGGCGCACGACCCCGCGTGGGAGGTGCGCTGGATCGTGGCCGGCCGTGCCGGCCGGGCGCTCGCACTGCAGATGTCGGCCGGCGACGAGGAAGCGGATGTGCGTGCCGAGGCGCGCGCTCGGCTGGACGAACTGAATCGGGAACAAGGAGATCGACATGGGTGACATCAGTCGCGACAGCGATACCGTCGAACTGACCGCGCCGCCGGTATTCAAGTACGGCGAGCGCGTGGTGAGCCGCTACACGATACGCAACGACGGCACCTACTGCGGCAAGGATATCGGCGAGGTGCTGGCGAAGAAGGGCGACGTCGGCTTCGTCACCTCGATCGGCACCTTCCTGCAGCAGTACTACATCTACGCCGTCGAATTTCTCGGCACTGGCCACCGGGTCGGCATGCGCGGACGCGAACTGGTGTCGCTCGACAACCTGCCGCCGCACGTGGTCGAGGTGCTGGGCGAGCGCGTCCATCAACTGGCAGCCATCAAGGTGGGAGGCGACGGTGTTTGAATTGCGCGAACCGAAGTTCCGCTGGGGTCAGCGCGTTGCGGCGCTGATCGATCTGTACAACGACGGCTCCCACCCGGAGGTGCCGCTGGACGCCCTGCTGGTGGCGGAGGGCGCGGCCGGCGAGGTGGTGCAGATCGGCCACCACGAAGAAGCCAACATTCCGATTTACATGGTCGAGTTCGCCGACGGTCCGAGCGGTGTCGATGGCGCGCCGCGCCCCTGCGTGATCGGCGTGCTGGAAGAGGAGATCGCACCGGTCTGACCGGTGCGCGCGCGATGAACGTCCATGCCCTGAGCCCGCTCCGCAACGCGCCTGCGCCCGTCGGCAGCGTGGTCGTGGCCGAGACCGAACTGCTGCGCCGGCGCGTGCTGCGCGCGCTGGCTGCCCGCGAGCGCTATCGCTACGTGCATCCGGCGCTGCACGACACCGACGACGGCTGGATCATCACCAGCCCCTGCTGCTCGCGTAATGTCGATCCGGAGGGCGGAACGATAGACATCGCGCGCATCCGCCACGAGGACGCGAGCTGGGTGCTCTATGCCTGCGACCACCTGCTGGGCGGCTGGGTGCACCACTCGCGCTCGAACAGCCTCGATCGCCTGCTCGACCTCATCGTGCACGACCCGCACCGGGTGTTCTGGCCATGATCTATCTCGATCACAACGCGACCACACCACCGCTGCCCGAGGTGATCGAGGCGGTGACCGCGTGCCTGCGCGATGACTGGGGTAATCCTTCGTCCAAGCACGGCTTCGGTCAGCGCGCGAAGTCGGCGCTGGCGGCCGCGCGCGCCGAGGTGGCGGCGCTGGCCGGCACGCAGCCGGCCGAGGTGGTGTTCACCAGCGGCGCAACCGAAGCGAACAACCAGGTGCTGGCCGGCGCGCTGTCGCGTCCCGGCGTGCCGCCGCGGGTGCTGCTGTCGGCGGTCGAGCACGCTGGCTTTCTGAAGGCGGCACAACGCATGCGCGACTTCGGTGTCGAGGTCGAACTGTTGCCGGTGGATGGGCGAGGTGTGCTGCGCCTCGACGCACTGCACGCCGCGCTCGAACGCCCGGCCGCGCTGCTGTCGGTGATGGCGGCCAATAACGAGACCGGCGTGCTGCAGCCGGTGGTCGAGGTCGCCGCCGCCGCGCGCGCGGCCGGCGTGCCGCTGCATGTCGACGCCACCCAGCGGGCCGGTCGCCTGCCGCTGGATTTCGCCGGCTGGGGCGTGGACCTGATGTCGATGTCCGCCCACAAGTTCGGCGGCCCGAAGGGCTGCGGTGCGCTGGTCGCTCGCAAGGGACTGATCTGGCCGGCGCTGCTGCCGGGCCTGCAGGAACGCGGCCGCCGCGGCGGTACCGAGAACATGCCGGGTATCGCCGGCTTTGCCGTCGCGGCGCGTCAGGCGCGCGTGTCGATGCAGGCCGAAGCGCTGCGCCTGGGTGCGCTGCGCGACGCGCTCGAAGACGCGCTGCGCGAAACGCTGACGGGACTGACGGTGTTCGGCGAAGGCGCGCCGCGCCTGCCCAACACGCTGTTCATCGCCGTCGCCGGCCAGTCGGCCGACCGACTTCTGGGCCGGCTGGAGCGCGAAGGCATCCTCGCTGCGTCGGGGGCGGCCTGTTCGTCCGGCGGCAGCGAGCCGTCGCACGTGCTGGCCGCGATGGGCGTGCCGCCCACGCTCGCACGCGAGGCGATCCGCCTGTCGCTCGGTCGCGACACCGACGGCGAACACCTCGCCCGTGTCGTCCATGTACTGCGCAGTCTGCAATCCGAAACGGCCGCCGCTGCGGCCTGAACTCGACACGTCACCACGAGGAAGTCCGCCATGAAAGTCATGATCCGCAAGAGCAGCAAGGGCGAACTGTCGCTCTACGTGCCGAAGAAGGACCTGGAAGAACCCATCGTGC
Source organism: Methyloversatilis sp. S146-33 (assembly GCF_059552495.1). The sequence continues at coordinate 48,750 of NZ_JCANOT010000009.1, read as the reverse complement.
AGATGGAGCGCCCGGACATGTGGGGCGGCCAGATCACGCTCGCCAACGGGTGGACGCTGGACCTGCCCGAGATGGCCGCCGACACCCGGCTGCCGATCACGGTGGAGGCCCGCCTCACCGGCGGACGCGAGTGACGTGGCGCTGAGTGCAGATCAGTTGGGCGAGATCGCCCGCATCGCGCTGGCGGCACCGACGCTGGGCGAAGCCATCGCCGGCGTGCGCCTCGCCCTGCCCGGCGTGCGCGCTTCGGCGGTCGATGCCTTCGACATGCGTGGCGAGACGCCGGCGCTGCGCATCGGCGACCGCGATCTGTTCCTGATGCACAGCGACGGACATTGCTGGTCGGTCACGCCCGACCCGCTGGCGGCGCACGGCATCGTGCTGACCCAGCACACCTGAACCGGGAGATGAACATGGACAGCGACTGGATACCGCTTTCACTCGCCGACGTCGGCGAACGCGAAGCACAGCTGGTGGAGCAGGTGATGCGTTCCGGCCGGCTGTCGGGTGGCCCGATGGTGGAAGCCTTCGAGTCGGTGTTCGCCGACCTGCACGGGCGCCGCTATGCCGTGGCCGTGTCGAGCGGCATGGCGGGTGCCTGGATGGCGCTGCGCGCGCTCGGCATCGGCCCCGGTGACGAAGTGATCGCCAGCGCCTACAGCTGGCACCACATCGCGCACGCCATCGTGCATGCGGGTGCCACGCCGGTACTGGCCGACATCGACTACTGGTCCGGTGCGGTGGCGCCGGAATCGGTGCTGACGCGCATCACGCCGAATACGCGCGCCATCATCGGCAACAACTGCAACGGCCATCCGGCCGCCTGGAAGCCGCTGCGCGACATTGCCGACGCGCACGGGCTGGCGCTGATCGAGGATTCGACCGAAGCGATCGGCTCGCGCTACCTCGGCGAACTGGTCGGCACCTTCGGCGACCTGTCCATCTTCGACTTCTCGCAACCGCTGGCGCTGAACTGCGGCGAGGGCGGCATGGTGCTGACCGACGACGCGCGCCTGGCCAGCGAACTGCGCTACCTGCGCGCGCACGGGCTGAGCGACCGCAATTCGGTGTCGGTCGGCAGCCGCGTGCCCTTCTCGGCCAACATGAGCGACGTCACCGCGGCCATCGGCATCGCCCAGGCCGAGCGCATCGACGAAATCCACGCGCGGCGCAAGCAGGTCGAGGTCTGGTACCACGAACAGATGCAGACCTTCGAGGGCATCAAGCCGCCCTATCTGGCGCAGGACGTCGATGAGGTGCACTGGATGCTCTACGTCGTGCATCTGGGCAAGCGCTTCACCGCCAGCGCGCGTGCGCAGCTGATCGAGGATCTCGACACCGAAGCGATCGAGGCGGCCGCCTACAGCCGGCCGCTGCACCAGCAGTTCCATTACCAGAGCTACGGCTACAAGCGCGGCCAGCTCGCCAACACCGACCGCATCGCCGATCGTTCGCTGGCCTTGCCCTTCCACGGCTTCATCGAGCAGGACGAAGTGCGCTTCGTGGTGAAGACGCTGAAGGACGCGGCCACCAACGTCGGCGCTGGCGCCGCCATCTACTGAACCGCGTTACGAGGACGAGTCATGACATCCCCCCTGACCCAATTGCCGGCCGAGATCGAAGCAGGGCTGCGCGCCGGCCGCGTCGTGCCCTATCTGGGCCCCGGCATGCTGTCGCTGGTGCCGCAGTACGCGGTGCCCGGTACGCCCGAGGCGCTGGTCGCGCTACTCACCGCCAAGGTGTCGGTGCCGCACAAGATACGTGGTCGGCTGACCCAGGCGGCGCAGTTCATCGAGAACTTCAAGCACCGCAAGACGGTGGTCGATCTGATGAACAACGCCTTCGCGGCAGCCCCGTCGGCCTCGCCGCTGCATGCCTGGCTGGCCAGCCTGAATCTGCCGCTCATCGTCGACACCTGGTACGACGAGGCGATGTCGACCGCGCTGCACGAGGCCGGCGTCAAGTGGGGCGAGGTGCAGGGCCTGTCGCAGTCGGAACACTTCGGCAGCTGGACCGGCTGGTACGACCGCGACGGCAATCCGCTGCCCGATCGCGCGCCCGACTGGGCGACGCTGCTGTACAAGCCGATCGGTTCGACCAGCCCGGCCGGCAACTATCTGGTGTCGGATTCCGACTATGTCGAGGTGCTGACCGAGATCGACATCCAGACGCCGATTCCGCAGGAAGTGCAGGCGCTGCGCAGCGGTCGCAGCTTCCTCTTCCTCGGCTGCCGCTTCAACGACCAGCTCACCCGTTCGTTCGCGCGCCAGATCATGAAGCGCTCGAGCGACCGTCACTGGGCGCTGCTGCCGGATGAGCCGACGCGGATGGAGGCGAAGTTCCTGGCCGAACAGAACATCACCCGCATCGCGCTGCCGCTGGACAGCCTCGCCGCCGTGTCGGCGCAGGCGGCCTGAGCGCGGCGCATCGCCTACCGATTTCACACACACACCGACAAGGAGAAGCGCCATGCCACAGCTCACCATCATGCCGTCGGGAACGGCACTCGAAGTCGCACCGGGAACCACCCTGCTCGCCGCCATCCTGTCCGCCGGCGAGAAGCTGATCAGCAAGTGTGGCGGTCAGGCCCAGTGCGGCGCCTGTCACATCGCGGTCAACGAGGGGCGCAAGAGTCTGTCGAAGACGACGCGCGCCGAGAACGAGAAGCTCGACGCGCTGGTCGGCGTCAGCTCGAAGTCGCGCCTGGCCTGTCAGGCGCAGATGGGCGAAGAGAACGTGACGGTCGAGCTGCTCAGCTTCGTCTGATCGCGTCCACGCCACCCCGACAAGAACCGGACAACAGGAAGAACGCCATCATGAGTTACGACGCAATCAAGGCCGATCGCGGCCTGTGTACTGGCAACCGCCTCGGCGCTGCCGGCAAGTGCAACGGCCAGACCTTCCAGTGCGAATGCGGCCATGTCGGCTGCCGCCAGACCTATGACGACAGCTGCACCGGACAGGCCTTCTCGGCCGGCTGGCGCTGCGTCAAGTGCGGCGCGGTCGGCAAGATGACGCGGCTGAACTACGAATACCGCATCGGTGCCTGAGTCGCGAGGCTCGACGGCGATGACCGAAGCGCTTTTCAGTGCAGCGTCGCTGGCCATGCTGGACGAGGCCTGCAGCGGCGTGCTCATCCTCGGCGAGGGGCTGGAGCGCGACGAGTTCCTGTCGTCGCGGCTGACCCGCGCCGAGGTGGGCCGGTTGCTGCTGATCATCGCCCGGCTGATGGACGGCCTGCCGGCGGAAGCCAGCCGTCGTCTGCCGGAGATCGACTGGGCCGGCTGGTCATTGCTGACGCGCACGCTGCCCGACCAGGGGCCGGCCAGCGACGAAACGCTGTGGTTCGCCCTCACCTCGCTGGTGCCGGCCACGCTGATGTGGCTGCGGCTCTACCGTCAGCGCGAGCCTGAGCTGTTCGCGTTCGCCGGCTGAGGTGCGTGCCTTTCAGGCGGGAAAGTCGACCACCTGCGGGTCTTCGTCGCCGATGACGATGCAGGCACGCAGCAGACGGCCGTCGGCGCTCCAGCTGTATTCGTGACTCATTTCGGTCTCGCCGTACACCTTCTTCTCGGCGCGGACGATGCGGCCAGCCGTGTCGTAGTCGACCTGGAACCAGGTGTTGCGGTTGCGCAGCGCGTCCGGCTGCAACTCTTCGGCGAACTGCAGCGGCAGTTTCACGCCGCGGTAGGTGAGGAAGTAGCGGGTGGTCGTCGAGGGCGAAGGGGAGCGCGATGGCGAGGACATGGGTGAGCGGATGTCGATGACAGTGAAACAGCTGATCGTGGCCTTGCAGGGGCTGCCGGCCGACGCCACCGTGCTGCTCGAAGGTGACGACGGCTATTCCCCGCTCGGTGCGCTGGAACTGCTGGGCAACGGAGGCGTGCTGCCCGACGAGGTGGTGCTGCAGCCGGACATGACGCCGGACTGAGCGGCGTCGCCGCCCGAGCGAACGGTCTTCATTCCGGCGGGCGGCACGACTGCATGCCGCTGGCGGCACAGCCTTCCGACGTTTCACGCAGCCGTGCCGCGGCGTCCGGCGTGAGCCCTATCCAGCGGTCCACTGCCGGTGGATCGAAACCGACCCGCCGCTCCGCGCCCACCTGCAGCAGCGGCCGCCGTATCAGCAGCGGCTCGGCCAGCAGCAGCGCCAGCGCCTCTGTCCGGCCGAGCGATTCCGGTTGCACGTCACCGCTCTTCACGCGCGGCGCAGCGCGGTTGAACCAGTCGGCCACCGGCAAGGGGTCGAGGAAGTCGAGCAATGACGCCGCTGTCCATGGCTCGGACAGCAGACTGCGCACCGAAAGCTGGTGGCCGGCGTCGCGCAGCCACTGCTTCTGCCGCGCGTTGCCGGCACAGCCGGGCTTTTCGAAAAAGACAATGTGGGCCATCTCACCGATCCATCAATGCGACGCGCCGCCCGCAGGGCCGCCCCAAGGGGTGTAGCGGGGGTTTCGGCGAGCACTGCTCGCCGCCCGCGCAACCGGTCGGCTGTGCAAAGCCGACCGTGGAACTGCGCAGCCTCCATGGGGGCTGCGAGCGTGGGGGCCCACACTCAGACCGGGCGGTTTTCGTACAGATTGCGCACCGGGCCCATCAGCTTCAGACCTTCCTCGTAGCTGATCTCCGGGAACTTGCCGGTGAACTTCATCGCGGCGTCGACGACCGCGTCCAGCTTGCCGGCGGTGTCCAGCTTCTTCAGGTCGTTCTTCTCCAGATAGAGCAGTTCCAGCGTCTCGTTATAGACGGTGGCTTCGTCGATCGGCAGCACGTGGAAGGTCGCACCGCCGTACTGCACCTGGTACTTCTTCGACAGGTCGATGTTGTCGCAGAACACGATGTACTTGCCCTGCGGCGACAGCGCATCGCCCAGTACTTCGGCCAGCATCTTCAGGTACTCGAAGGACAGCAGGAAGCAGGTCAGGAAGGCGATGTGCGTTTCGCCCTCGTGCGCCGCAGCCATCACCTGGTCGCTGCTGATTTCGGGCGGACGGGCCTCGTCGGCGAACTGCTGCGCGAACTTCAGCGCGATGTCGCCGCGGAAGCCGACACGGCCCGGCTTGTGCGTCGGTCCCTTGAACACGGCGTTGAGCAGCCGCTTCTCGTTTTCCAGTGCGGCAAAGGCGGAGCTAGCGATGGTGATGCTCATGGTGATTCCCCTGATCGTTGCGGATGAAATCCGCGGTCTTGAAAAAGGCCTGCTCCAGTTGCATGCGCAGTTCGCCGTCGCTGACGACTTCCTGCAGGGCGGTGCGCATGCAGTTCATCCACGCGTCGCGTTCGGCCGGGCCGATCGCGAATGCGAGGTGCTTGCGCCGCAGACGCGGATGGCCACGTTCGACCGAGTAGCGCTGCGGACCGCCCATCCATTCGACGAGGTAATTCACCAGCACGCGCTTGACGTCGGTGAGGTCGACACCGTGCATGGCGCGTATGCCCTGTGCGTCCGGGCGTTCGCTCATGTGCGCATAGAAGCGGTCGACCAACTGAACGATCACCGCTTCGCCACCGATGCGGGCGAAGTGCGGGTTCTGCGTACCTGCGGTCGAACTGACCGAAGGCGCGGCGACCGGGACGACGGGTTCTTGCGTGGACATGGACGTGTCTTTGCTGGGCGGATGCGTGACCACAGCAAGTGCCGTACCCGTTGCGTCTTCCTGGTCCGGCATCAGGCCTGACTGCGCGCCGGAACGCCCGCCGGCGCGCCCGATGACGCATTGGCCACGCAGCCGGGGTGGCCCTGTGTCGGCTCTGTCGCAGCCCGGTCAATCCTCACAGCGCTGGGCTGATTGTCGCGTTTGTCGTACCGCCCGGCGACTCATGTGAACGTCGATATGAATCTCTGAAACGACGTCTGCAAGCCGTTTATCGATAACGCATGGTGAATGGCACGGCAGTTGCTGAACAGGCCATGCACCGACCATGACTTGCCGCCAATGGCTGACCACGAAGACCAACAATGGGCACAAGGGGCTGCATCCGGTGGCGCGGTACGTGGCCAATGATCGCTTGGTCAGCGGCAATCAACTGTTCATCGACTCAGGAGAATCAAACATGGCATCTCTCAGACAAATCGCCTTCTATGGCAAGGGCGGCATCGGCAAGTCGACCACCTCCCAGAACACCCTGGCCGCTCTGGCCGAAATGGGTCAGAAGATCCTCATCGTCGGCTGCGACCCGAAGGCCGACTCGACCCGCCTGATCCTGCACGCAAAGGCACAGGACACCATCCTGTCGCTGGCCGCCGAAGCCGGTTCGGTCGAGGACCTGGAACTCGAGGACGTCATGAAGATCGGCTACCGCGACATCCGCTGTGTCGAATCCGGTGGCCCGGAACCCGGCGTCGGCTGCGCCGGTCGCGGTGTCATCACCTCGATCAACTTCCTCGAAGAGAACGGCGCCTATGACGGCGTCGACTACGTGTCCTACGACGTGCTGGGCGACGTGGTGTGCGGTGGCTTCGCCATGCCGATCCGCGAAAACAAGGCGCAGGAAATCTACATCGTCATGTCCGGCGAAATGATGGCCATGTACGCCGCCAACAACATCTCCAAGGGCATTCTGAAGTACGCCAATTCGGGTGGCGTGCGCCTGGGCGGCCTGGTGTGCAACGAGCGCCAGACCGACAAGGAACTGGAACTGGCCGAGTCGCTGGCCAAGATGCTGGGTTCGCGTCTGATCCATTTCGTGCCGCGCGACAACATCGTCCAGCACGCCGAGCTGCGTCGCATGACGGTGCTCGAGTACGCGCCGGATTCCAAGCAGGCCAACGAGTACCGCGATCTGGCGCAGAAGGTTCACGCCAACGCCGGCAACGGCACGATTCCGACCCCGATCACGATGGACCAGCTCGAAGACCTGCTGATGGAGCACGGGATCATGAAGCAGGTCGACGAATCGGAAGTCGGCAAGGCTGCCGCCGCCGCCTGAGCACCCGAGAGTCGAGGGTCGGGAGCCGCGGGCGTCGCCCGCAGGCTCCCGGCCTCCGCCGGCGACAACCGTGGTTCTCTACCCTCAGCTCTCGACAAGGAGTGATCAAATGAGCATGACCATAGACGAAAAGAAGGCCCAGAACGCAGCGCTGATCGAAGAAGTGCTGAAGGCCTATCCCGAAAAGACCGCGAAGAAGCGCGCCAAGCACCTCAACGTGCACGAGGAAGGCAAGCCTGACTGCGGCGTCAAGTCGAACATCAAGTCGCTGCCCGGTGTGATGACCATCCGCGGCTGTGCCTACGCAGGTTCCAAGGGCGTGGTGTGGGGCCCGATCAAGGACATGATCCACATTTCCCACGGCCCGGTCGGTTGCGGCCAGTACTCGTGGGCGGCTCGCCGCAACTACTACATCGGCGTCACCGGTGTGGATACCTTCGTCACGATGCAGTTCACCTCCGATTTCCAGGAGAAGGACATCGTGTTCGGCGGCGACAAGAAGCTGGAAGTCATCATGGACGAGATCCAGCAGCTGTTCCCGCTCAACAAGGGCATCTCGGTGCAGTCCGAGTGCCCGATCGGCCTGATCGGCGACGACATCGAAGCGGTGTCGAAGAAGAAGTCGAAGGAATACGACGGCCACACCATCGTGCCGGTGCGCTGCGAAGGTTTCCGCGGCGTCAGCCAGTCGCTGGGTCACCACATCGCCAACGACGCCATCCGCGACTGGGTGTTCGACAAGACCGAGGACAAGCGCCCGGACTTCGTGTCGACCCCGTACGACGTGGCCATCATCGGTGACTACAACATCGGCGGCGACGCTTGGTCCAGCCGCATCCTGCTCGAAGAGATGGGCCTGCGCGTGATCGCCCAGTGGTCGGGCGATGGCACCATCGCCGAGCTGGAGAACACGCCCAAGGCCAAGCTCAACGTGCTGCACTGCTACCGCTCGATGAACTACATCTCGCGGCACATGGAAGAGAAGTACGGCATTCCCTGGGTGGAATACAACTTCTTCGGCCCGTCCAAGATCGAGGAATCGCTGCGCGAGATCGCCTCGCACTTCGACGACAAGATCAAGGAGAACACCGAGAAGGTGATCGCCAAGTACAAGCCGCTGATGCAGGCGGTGATCGACAAGTACCGTCCGCGCCTGGAAGGCAAGAAGGTGATGCTGTTCGTCGGCGGTCTGCGCCCGCGTCACGTCATCGGCGCCTACGAGGATCTGGGCATGGAAGTGGTCGGCACCGGCTACGAATTCGGCCACAACGACGACTATCAGCGCACCACGCACTACGTCAAGGACGGCACGCTGATCTATGACGACGTCACCGGCTACGAATTTGAGAAGTTCGTCGAGAAGGTGAAGCCCGATCTGGTCGGTTCCGGCATCAAGGAAAAGTACGTGTTCCAGAAGATGGGCGTGCCCTTCCGTCAGATGCACAGCTGGGACTACTCCGGTCCGTACCACGGCTACGACGGCTTCGCCATCTTTGCCCGCGACATGGACATGGCGATCAGCTCGCCGATCTGGGGCCTGACCAAGGCTCCGTGGAAGAAGTAAGCGCAGTGCAACGTAGGGTGGGTTGAGGGCACCGAAACCCACCGTTCCCGACATCCGTGTCGCAGGGCGGGGCGCAGCCCCTGCCCACCCTACACTCAGGAGTGTTCAACATGCCTCAATCAGCCGACAAGATCCTCGACCACGAACTGCTGTTCCGCGAACCGGAATACCAGCAGATGCTGGCGGACAAGAAGTCCCAGTTCGAGTTCAACCACGCCGACGCCAAGATCCAGGAGATCGTCGAGTGGACCAAGACCGAGGACTACAAGCAGAAGAACTTCGCTCGTGAAGCGCTTACGGTCAATCCCGCCAAGGCCTGCCAGCCGCTGGGTGCCGTCTATGTCGCCAACGGCTTCCACAAGACCCTGTCCTTCGTGCATGGCTCGCAGGGCTGTGTCGCCTACTACCGTTCGCACTTCTCGCGTCACTTCAAGGAGCCGACCTCCTGCGTGTCGTCGTCGATGACCGAGGACGCGGCCGTGTTCGGTGGCCTGAACAACATGATCGACGGCCTCGCCAACTCGTACAACCTGTACAAGCCGGACATGATCGCGGTGTCGACCACCTGCATGGCGGAAGTTATCGGCGACGACCTGAACGCCTTCATCAAGACCTCGAAGGAAAAGGGCAGCGTGCCGGCCGAGTTCGACGTGCCGTTCGCCCACACGCCGGCCTTCGTCGGCAGCCACATCACCGGCTACGACAACGCGCTGCTCGGCATCCTGCGTCACTTCTGGGACGGCAAGGCCGACACCGCCGCCAAGCTCGAGCGCAAGGCGGACGAGTCGATCAACTTCATCTTCGGCTTCGACGGCTTCGTCGTCGGCAACATGAAGGAAATGAAGCGCATCCTCGACCTGTTCGAGATCGACTACAACATCCTGTGCGATCCGTCCGAGGTCTGGAATACGCCGACCGATGGCGAGTTCCGCATGTACGAGGGCGGCACCACCAAGGAAACGGTCGAGCGCGCGATCAACGCCAAGGCCACGGTCATCTTCCAGGAGTTCTGCTGCGAAAAGACCGCGAAGTTCATCGCCGAGCATGGTCAGGAAGTGGTGCTGCTGAACAGCCCGATCGGCGTCGCCGGCACCGACAAGTTCCTGATGGAACTGTCGCGCCTCACCGGCAAGCCGATTCCCGAGGTGCTGGAGAAGGAGCGCGGCTACCTGGTCGACGCGATGGCCGACTCGCAGGCTCACCTGCACGGCAAGCGCTACGCCATGTACGGCGACCCGGACATGATGCTGGGCCTGACCGAGTTCCTGCTGGAACTGGGTGCCGAGCCGGCACACATCCTGGCCACCAACGGCGAGAAGGAGTGGGAGGCTCGGGTGCAGAAGGTGCTGGATGCCTCGCCCTACGGCGCCGGCTGCAAGGTGTACCCGAAGCGCGACCTGTGGCACATGCGTTCGCTGCTCTACACGGAACCGGTCGACTTCCTGATCGGCAACACCTACGGCAAGTATCTGGAACGTGACACCGGCACCCCGCTGATCCGCATGGTGTTCCCGATCTTCGATCGTCACCACTACCATCGCTACCCGATCTGGGGCTACGAAGGCGGCATGCGCGTGCTGGTGATGCTGCTCGACGAGTTCTTCGAGTCGATCGACGTGAACACCATCGTTCCGGGCAAGACCGACTACTCGTACGACATCATCCGCTGATACAGCGTCCTCTCGCGCCGCGCCGGCATGCATCATGCCGGCGCGGCGTTTTTTTGGGGCAGGATGCATGCATTGCCCCGGGCTCCCGCACCAGCTCTGGCGCGCCCCTTGTGGGAGCGGCCTTGGCCGCGATGCTGCCATGGCACGTCGCCGCCTCCGATTCAGGTCGCAATCGCGAGCAAGCTCGCTCCCACAAACGCAGGCTCTGACCGCGGACAGCGAGTGTTCGTGTGGGAGCGGCCTTGGCCGCGATACGGTCGTCGCGGTCCGCAGGCCTCGATGCGGGTTGTTGTCGGGGTCAGAAGACCCCTCCCACAGGGGCTTGAGTCCGGCTCCGCGGGTGAATCAGGCGCGTTCCTTGTGGGAGCGGCCTTGGCCGAGACAGGGCCTTTGCCGTCTGCAGGCTTCGTTACAGGCCGCTGTCGGGGTCAAGACCCCTCCCACAGAACCCCCCTGCCCAGGCTCGAGCAGTAGGTCGGGCGCGTTCCTCGTGGGAGCGGCCTTGGCCGCGACAGGGCCTTTGCCGTCTGCAGGCTTCGTTACAGGCGGCTGTCGGGGTCAGAAGACCCCTCCCACAGAACCCTGCCCAAGCTCGGGCAGCGGGTCTGGCGCATTCGTTGCGGGAGCGGCCTTGGCCGCGACAGGGCGTCGGCGCTGATGGCGACCGACGCCCCGTCGTACTCAGATGCTCAAACCGAACTCGGGAGCGATCAGCTTGAGCCAGCCGTCGACACGTTCGGCCGTCAGTTCGGGCTGGATGTCCTGGTCGATGGCCAGGCCGACGAACTTGTCGTCGATGACCGACTGCGACTCCGTGAAGTCGTAGCCGTCGGTGGGCCAGGCGCCGACGATCTTTGCACCGGCGTCCTTGAAGAAGTCGTACAGCAGGATCAGACCGTCGACGAACTCGTGACCGTAGGTGTCCTGGTCGCCCAGACCGAACAGCGCCACCGTCTTGCCGGCGAAGCTGGTGCCCTTGAACTTGACCAGTGCCTCGGCCCAGCTCTCGTCGTCGCATTCCGCCTCGATGCCGGGCAGCAGGCCGTCGCCCAGCGTCGGCGTGCCGAGGATCAGGTAGTCGTAGGCGAGCAGGTCGTCCACCGTCGCCTTGTTGATGTTGACCGGCTCGGCCATCGTGTCGTCGTCGAAGCGCTTCTTGATCTGCTTCGCGATCTTGCGCGTGCTGCCGCTGTTGGTGCCGAAGAAAAGTCCGATGCGTGCCATGACAGATCCATTCAGTTGAGTGTTGCAGGGGAGGTGTGTGCGGCGTCCATGCCGCGGAAGATGGCGCAGCGCTGGAATACCTCCAGCGTTGGCGCGCAGGCCTTGTGCTGGCAGTACTTCGCCGCCAGCTTGGCCAGACCCTTGATGTCGCGGCCGGAGGCTTCGGGAAACAGCACGGCCAGTGCCTCGACCATGCTTTCGTCCAACGCGAGTCCGAACTGCGTTGCCATGACCTGCCAGATGCGACGGCGAGCCGCTTCGTCAGGCGCGTGGTAGCGGATCAGCGCGATGCAGCGCGACACGATGGCTTCGTCAATGTCGTCCACCCGGTTGGTGGTCAGGAAGAGCAGCCCGTTGAAGTACTCGAGCACACGCAGGAACACGCCGACCACGGCGTTCATCGTCATGTCGTCCTCGCGCCGCTTGATGTAGACGTCGGCCTCGTCGATCAGCATCACCGCACCCCAGCGCTGGGCGCGCGTCAGCGCCTGTTTGAGCGCGCCTTCCATCTGCGCCACGTTCAGCCCGAGCTGGCCGGAATGCACGCGGTAGAGCGGCCGGCGGATGATTTCCGAGTACACCTCGGCGGTCAGCGTCTTGCCCACGCCCGGAGGGCCTGCGCACAGCACGGTGGTGCCGCCCGACTTGCCGGCGACGATGTCGTCCATCAGCACGTCCATCTCGGCGGTCAGGATGTCGATCAGGTCGGTCTGCTCGGGCGGCAGCACCAGTTTCTGCTTCAGTGCGGGCTGGTAGGCATAGGGCGCCATGTCGTCCACGTGCACCCACAGATGCTGGTGCAGATCGAGATGGAACATGAGCACATAGGGATGCACCGGCAGCTGCGAGAACAGGCCGTCGGGCATGGCGTCGCGCGAGGCCTCGACCTCGTCTTCCGCCTCGTAGCGATTGCTCTTTGCCGCCTTGCGCAGATAGGGACCGAGGATGTCGCCCGGCGCTTCGAGCAGCAGCGTGCGCGCCGGCAGGATGGCTTCGTCATTGACCAGGCGGGCCATGCCGCCGCTCGCCGACAGCACCACCTGGTCCTTGCGCGACCAGTCGGTGTCGCGGTGGGTGGCGCTCGGGTCTTCGGCGTGAAAGCCGGTGCCGCTGGCCGAGAACTGCTCGCCGTAGCGCGCGCGCCACTCGATGTAGCGTGCGGTCACCGTGTCGCAGGCGGCGATCAGCGCCGGCGTTTCCTTCAGGAAGCCCTTGGCCGCAAGCACTTCGCCCACCGTCTTGCCGGTGATGTCGGCACCGTAGATGCGGATGACGGAAGTCGCCAGCGTCGCCTTCACATTGGCTTTCAGCTCGATGAAGACCTTGCCGGTCTCTTCGTTGTTGGCCGGCGTGTAGTCGAGCCGGCTCACCACCCAGGGCAGCGGCCGGGTCAGCTGATTGGTCGTGAACAGCCAGCCGCGTATCGCGCCTTCGGCCAGATGGCGGGCGAGGGCGGGCACCAGCTGTTCGAGGTCGTTGCCTTCGAAGCGGCGGCCATCGCCTTCCAGCGCGTCGGCCAGCGTGGTCAGCGCGGTCGCGCGTTCCAGCATGGCCGGGCCGGCGTCGGCGTAGAGCCGGCCGAGGAAGCGCAGCGCGTCGATCGACAGCCGCGACACCGGCACCTCGACCTTGTCGCAGTACTGCAGCTGGTCGCGCAGGCTTGCCAGATCGGGGAAGGCGTCCGCCATCGACTCGATCTGCGGCGCCTCTATGGTCACCTTCATCGCTGCGCCCTCAGCGGGTGACGACAGGGATTTCCAGCGCCGCGCGCCGGCCGAGCTGGGCGTCCACCTTGCGCCGCACGTTCTCGACCTTGAGCGGGCGCAGCAGCGTGCTCTGCGCGCCGGCGGCCAATGCCTGGCGGACAGCGTCGTCGTCGGCATCGCTGCAGACGATCAGTATGCGCACCTGCGGCAGCGCCGCCCGCAGGCGCGTCACCGCGTCGCCCGCCAGCAGTCCGGCGCCGAGCAGCACCAGGTCGGGCGGTGTTGCCGCGGCCACCGCGAGTGCCGACGCGAGGTCGGCGAACACATGGGTTTCCATCTCGTCGGCCAGCATGAACTGCAAGGCGGTACCGACCACGTCGTCGTCATCGACCACGAACACGCGCTTGTTCTCGACTGCGCGCTGACTGTCTACGCCGATCTGCATGAGGGTTCTCCCTGTCTGTCGTCAGCAGGCCCGGAGCAAGCTTCGTTCCAAACGCGGCATGGCTTTCGCTTCTCCGCCCTCGTCATTCATTCGAAGGAGGTCGCAATGGGCGTACTGATCAAGACGACGATGGACGGACGGCGGGTCGAGGTGATCGAGGGCGTGGTCTGTCTGGAAGGCAAGCCGGAAGCGGGCGGGCTGGTTCCGCTGTCCGAACATCCGAACCGCCAGGCCATCGCGAAAGCGGTGCCGGGCGCCACGCACGTGGCCGGGCGCATTCCGCTGACGCTGGAAGAAGCGCAGGTCGCGCAGGACGCGCTGACCGAGGCGCAGCGCAGTTTCGACGCCAGCCCGATGGGTATCGCCAAGCGGCTGCAGTCGGCCATCCACAACAAGGCGCGCATGGAGGGCATCGAGTAGCGCCGGCGTCGCGGCGGTCCGCCAAACCCGACATTGCGTGTCGCAAAACGACCAGCCTTTGTCGGACCGGGATGCCCGAGCGCAGCCCGGCGGACCGCAGATGACTGATTTCCCGGGCCTCTGCGCCGTGCGCCGGCTCTGGCATCAATCCTGCTGAGTGAGCTCCGACAGCGCCTTGCGCGCCGACCCTGACAGGAAGGAAGGTGGGCCATGGATGCACGCGTATCGGCAAAGATCCAGGACGTGTTCGAAGAACCCGCCTGCGAGCACAACCAGAACAAGTCGACCAAGGAAAAGAAGAAGGGCTGTACCAAGCAGCTCTCTCCGGGCGCTGCCGCCGGCGGCTGTGCCTTCGACGGCGCCAAGGTCGCGCTGCAACCCATCGTCGATGTCGCTCACCTGGTGCACGGTCCGATCGCCTGTGAGGGCAACTCCTGGGACAACCGCAATTCCTCGTCCAGCACTTCGCAGCTCTACCGGACCGGCTTCACCACCGACATCAACGAACTGGATGTCATCTACGGCGGCGAGAAGCGGCTGTTCAAGTCGGTCAAGGAAATCATCGAGAAGTATGACCCGCCGGCGGTGTTCGTCTACCAGACCTGTGTCACCGCGCTGATCGGCGACGACATCGAGGCGGTGTGCAAGAAGGCGTCGGAGAAGTTCGGCAAGCCGGTCATCCCGGTCAATTCACCGGGCTTCGTCGGGCCGAAGAACCTCGGTAACAAGCTGGGCGCCGAGGCGCTGCTCGATTACGTGATCGGCACCGAAGAGCCGGACTTCGTCACCCCCTACGACATCAACATCATCGGCGAGTACAACCTGGCCGGTGAACTGTGGCAGGTGAAGCCGCTGCTCGACGCGCTCGGCGTGCGCATCCTGTCCTGTATCTCCGGCGACGGCCGTTACCGGGAAGTTGCCTACAGTCACCGCGCCAAGGCGGCGATGATGGTGTGCTCGAAGTCGATGATCAACATCGCGCGCAAGATGGACGAGCGCTACGACATCCCCTTCTTCGAAGGCTCGTTCTACGGCATCGGCGACATGTCGGAAACACTGCGCGAAATCGCCCGCCTGCTGGTCGAGAAGGGCGCACCGGAAGAGCTGAAGGCGCGCACCGAAGCGCTGATCGCGGTCGAGGAAAAGCGTGCCTTCGACCGCATCGCTGCCTACCGCCCGCGGCTGGAAGGCAAGAAGGTGCTGCTGATCACCGGCGGTGTGAAGAGCTGGTCGGTGGTGGCCGCGCTGCAGGAGGCCGGTCTGGAAATCGTCGGCACCAGCGTCAAGAAATCGACCAAGGAAGACAAGGAAAAGATCAAGGAGCTGATGGGCCAGGACGCGCACATGATCGACGACATGACGCCGCGCGAAATGTACGCGATGCTGAAGGACGCCAAGGCGGACATCATGCTTTCAGGTGGTCGCAGCCAGTTCATCGCGCTGAAGGCCAAGATGCCCTGGCTGGACATCAACCAGGAACGCCACCACGCCTACGCCGGCTACGAAGGCATGGTCGATCTGGTGCGCGAGATCGACAAGGCGCTGTACAACCCGATCTGGGAACAGGTGCGCCGCCCGGCGCCCTGGGACGTGGTCGCCGCCTGAGGATCACGCCATGGCCACCGTCATCGAATCGAAGAAGGCCTGCACGGTCAATCCGCTCAAGATGAGCCAGCCGCTGGGCGCGTGCTACGCCTTCATGGGGCTGGACAACTGCATGCCCATGATGCACGGCTCGCAGGGCTGCACCTCCTTCGGCCTGGTGCTGCTGGTCCGCCACTTCAAGGAGGCGATCCCGATGCAGACCACGGCGATGAACGAGGTCTGCACCATCCTCGGCGGGCTGGAGAACATCGAACAGGCGGTGCTCAACATCAAGAAGCGCGCCAATCCGGCACTGATCGCCATCGCCTCGACCGGGCTGACCGAAACCAAGGGCGACGACGTCGATGGCTATCTGAACCTGATCCGCCGCAAGCACGGCGAGGCGCTGACCGGTACCGAAATCGTCTACGTATCGACGCCCGATTACGTCGGCGCCTTCGAGGACGGCTGGGGCAAGGCGGTGCTGGCCGTGATCGATGCTTTCGCCCAGCCGTGCGACCGCGATGCCGGTCTGGTGAATCTGCTGCCGGGCGCGCACCTGACGCCGGCCGACATCGAGGAACTGCGCGAAACCATCGAGGCCTTCGACCTGCGCGTGCAGGTGCTGCCCGATATTTCCGGCTCGCTCGACGGTCACATTCCGGACAACTTCACGCCGACCACGCTGGGCGGCACCCGGGTCGATACGCTGCGCCGGGTCGGCGCAGCGGCCGCCACGGTCGCCGTCGGGGCCCGCATGGACGCGGCGGCAGCCGCGATCGAGGAGCGTTGCGGCGTGCCCTTCCGCGTATTCGACCGGCTGACCGGACTGGCCGCGGTGGACGACTTCCTGCAGTACCTGTCCGAACTGTCCGGTCGTCCGGTGCCACCGAAGTACCGCCGTGCGCGGACCCAGTTGCTCGACGTGATGCTGGACGCCCACTTCTGGGTCGGCGGCCGGAAGATGGCCATCGGCGCCGAACCGGACCTGCTCTACGCGTTGTCGACCACCGCCGCCGAAATGGGCGCAGAAGTGGTGGCCGCCGTCAGCACCACGCCGTCGCGTGTGCTCGAAGCGGTGCCCTGTGCCGAAGTGCTGCTTGGCGATCTCGAAGATCTGGAAATGCGCGCGAAAGCGGCCGGCGCCGAACTGTTCATCACCCATGCGCACGGCCGGCAGTCGGCAGCGCGGCTGGGCATTCCGCTGCTGCGCGAAGGCCTGCCGATGTTCGACCGTCTGGGCGCCGCGCACGTCTTGCGCGTCGGTTACCGCGGCACGCGCGAACTGATACTCGGCTGGGCCAACACCTTCCTCGCCGACGAACACGTGAACACGCCTGAAGACTGGCCGCTGCCGCAGGAGAGCATTCTGGCGGCGAGCGAAGGTGCTCCGGCATCCGGCTGCGGCAGCGGCGGATGCGGCTGCGCATCGTCCGCCGAAATTCCTGAAACCGTTGCGGCCAGCACCTGAGCCGGTCGCCCATCCACCGAGGAGCAGCGCATGAAGATCGCCTTCGCCACCCAGGACAAGCAGCGCGTTGACGCGCACTTCGGCTGGGCCAAACACCTCGCGGTGTACGAGATCGACAAGGCCGGCTACCACCATGTCGAGGACTTCGACTTCGGCGGCAAGCTGGACGAGGACGGCGACGAGGACAAGCTCGCGCCCAAGCTGGACGCGATCAAGGACGTCGCCATCGTATATGTCGCCGCCATTGGAGGCTCGGCGGCGGCACGCGTGGTCGCCAGCAAGATTCACCCGATCAAGGTGAATCAGCCGGAACCCATCATGGACATCCTGGACAAGCTGCAGGAAGTGCTGCGCGGCACGCCGCCGCCCTGGCTGCGCAAGGCCCTGCAGAAGGACGAAGCGCGCAGTTTCGATTTCGAAGACGAGGTGGAAGAACATGGCTGAAACACTGGAACTGAGCGCCGAGGACAGCGCAGCGCTGGCATCACCCTTCCTGAGCGAGCTGATCAAGCAGTACCGCGCGCAGGACATGCACGGCGCCTGGGAAGGCAAGAGCGACGCGCAGCTGCTCGAACCCTACATCCTGAGCGCCGAGGCGCGCCGCGCGCTGCCCATCATGGGCGACCCGGACCCGGAAACGCTGTGGCGCATCGAGCTGTTCTACAACGCGGTCGGCCTGTCGATCGAGCGCGCCACCAAGGTGATGGTGACGCCGATGATGAAGATGTCGCACGAAGGCTTCGGCCGCATGGTGCTGATCGCCGGTCGCCTGATCGCGGTGAACAAGCAGCTGCGCGACGCCCACCGCTTCGGCTTTCCGACCTACGCCAAGCTGGCCGAGGCGGGGCAGAAGTTCGTCGACGAAGGCGTCGGCATGGTGAACAAGTACAACGAAGTGGCCAACTGGGGCTGAGGACGGAACGATGGAAGACGTCGACGCACTGAAGACCCGTGTCAAGAAGCTCAACGCGCAGGCCACGCAGGCCAAGATGGACCTGCACGACCTGTCGGAAGAACTGCCGACCAACTGGGAGAAGATCCTCGAAGTCGCGCAGGTCGCCTACGACGCGCACCAGTCCCTGATGGCTGCGCGCAAGGAACTGGCGGCCGCGACCGCCTGAGGAAGGAGGCATCATGGCTGCATTCTCCGTCACGCTGCCCAGCGGCGAAATCTGGACACCGAAGTTCGTGTCCAGTCTGAACCAGGACACCTGTATCGGCTGCGCGCGCTGCGTGAAAGTCTGTGCCAATGACGTGCTGCAGCTCGCCGGTGTCACCGAGGACGGCGACATCGTCGTGGTCGATCCCGACAACGAGGATGACGACGAGGAATACGAGCGCAAGGTAATGACCATTTCGCGCCAGGTGAACTGCGTGGGCTGTCAGGCCTGTTCCAAGGTCTGCCCGAAGAAGTGCTACACGCACGCGCCGGTCGAGGTGTGAGCGCGGGACGACGGCGATGCCCACGCTCTTTCCCACCGCTCCGCTGCGGCCCGACTGGCCACTGCCGGCCGGGCCCGGCGGCTTCCGCGGCCTGCTGCTGAAGCTGGCGCGCCGGCCCGACGATCTGGTGCCGCGTGTGCTGGCCGGCGTGATCGGCCGCAGCTGGACGCAGCGCGGGCTGCAGTGCCTGCCGCTGTATGGCATCGACGTGTCGGAAACACGCCGCCTGCTGGCGCGCCATTTCCCCGGTGCCGAGTGGCTGCCGGCGCTGCACGCGACGACGCCCGCCGAGTTCGCAGAAGCGATCGAAATGGACGACGTGGTGGCGCTGCTGCGCGAGCATCTGTCCATCGACGATCAGGACCACGTGTGGCTGGCGCACGCGGTCGCCACCGGCTGCCTCGGCGCCGACCACCTGTGGCAGGACATGGACCTGACCTCGCGCGCCATGCTGTCCGAACTGATGCACGGCCGCTTCACCTCGCTGGCCGAACGCAACACGCAGGACATGAAGTGGAAGAAATTCCTCTACAAGCAGCTGTGCGAGCGCGCCGAGATCCGTGTCTGCAAGGCGCCCAGCTGTGGCGTATGCACCGACTACGCGAAGTGCTTCGGGCCGGAGGAGTGATTACCTGACCGTGGCGGTGTTCGGAAGCGAGGCCTGCACATGCCGCATCGCGAGCAAGCTCGCTCCCACAGACACCGAGGCCCGGATGCGCTGTTGTGGGAGCGAGCTTGCTCGCGATAGCGGCCGGCCGAGGCCGCCCAGAACCGCCGGCGCCGCCTCTACTTCACCTTCGCCCGCTCCGCCGCCGAGTAGTTGCTGAAGTGTCCTTCGCGCGCCGCCGCCGCGCGGCCGGCGGCGATGATGGCTTTGCTGCGGCCCGGCGCTTGTGGCGCCGACAGCAGCTTGTCCACCTGATCGCTGCCGCAGGCCGGGCAGACGATCTGCGTGTCGCTTCGCACCAGGCGTTCGAAGGTCTTGTCGCATTTGCGACAGTGAAAGTCGTGCAGAGGCATGGCGGGACTCCGTTTTGGTATCGATAACCCCTAAAAGCAAGAACAGGTCCGGGGCGGGTGGCTTGGCACCGGTCTTGCACGGAGTCGTCTCGTCAGACGGAGAAGCGACAGTGCAGACAGAACTCGATTGGTCGGCCTACGACAGCTACGGCGCCGGCGACGCCTATGCGCAGCTGCCGGCGCAGGGCGGCGGCTTCGGAAAGGCGGCGTCGGTGTGCATCGGCAATCGCCAATGCCAGCGCGACGGCAACGGCGTCATGTGCCCGAGCTTTCGCGTCACCGGCGATCCGGTGCATTCGACCTTCCACCGGGCGCAGACGCTGAAGGCGGCACTGAACGGCGAACTGGGTACGCAACCATTCGTCGGCGCCGAACTGGCGGCGGCGATGGATCTGTGCGTCGGCTGCAAGGGCTGCAAGCGGGAGTGCCCGAACGGCACCGACATGGCCTTGCTGCGCACCGAGGCGCGTGCGCAGCGCTGGCGGGCGCAGGGGCGGGTGCCGCTGCGTGAGCGCCTGTTCGCCTCGCTGCCGCGCTGGCTGGGGCTGATGCGCTGGCTGCAGCGGCCGTGGCAACTCGCCACTGCAGTACCCGGGCTGGGTGCGCTGATCGAACGCGTGAGCGGCATCGCCCGTCGCCGCTCGCTGCCGCGGATCGCGGCGCGGCCCTTTCTCGCGCCGCATACGCTGCCGGCTTACGGTGCCGAAGGCGGGCGCGAGGTGGCGCTGCTGGTCGACACCTTCTCCAATCGCATCGATCCGGCGATCGCCGAGGCGGCGGTCGATGTGCTGGTGGCCGCCGGCTGTCGCGTACATGTGGTGCGCCCCGCGGCCGGCGAAGCGCCGCTGTGCTGCGGCCGCACCTGGCTGTCGCAGGGCCGGGTAGCCGACGCACGACGCGAAGCCAACCGTCTGCTCGACGTACTCGCGCCGCTGGTCGCACGCGGCATGCCGGTGATCGGGCTGGAGCCGTCCTGCCTGCTGATGCTGCGCGACGAGTATGACGCGCTGGGGCTGGGTGAGCGCGTGGCGCCGGTGGCGAAGGCGGCGCTGCTGTTCGAGGAGTTCATCGCCCGCGAGCACGACGCGAAGCGGCTCGCGCTCGATCTGCAACTGCCCGCCGGCACGCGCGCCGCGGTGCACGGCCACTGCCACCAGAAGGCTTTCGGTGCGATGAAGGCGATGCGCAAGGTGCTCGGGCTGGTGCGCGGGCTGGACTGCAGTGTCATTGAATCCGGTTGTTGCGGCATGGCCGGCAGTTTCGGCTTCGAGGCGGAACACCACGACATGTCGATGCGCATGGCCGAGCTGGCGCTGTTGCCGGCGGTGCGCGCGCTCGATGCCGATACGCTGCTGATCGCCAATGGCAGCAGCTGTCGCCACCAGATACGCGACGGCGCGCAGCGCGAGGGCGAGCACATCGCCTGCGTGCTGCAGCGCGCGCTGCGCACGCATTGAGCCGACGATGAGTCAACGATGAGCACATGGCCGGAAGAACTGCGCACCGCCCGCTGCCGGCTGCGCAAGCCGCAGCCGGGCGACGCGCCGGCGCTGTTCGCCGGCATCAGCGGCGACGCCGAGGTGACGCGCTACCTCGGCTGGACCACGCACACCGAACTGACGCAGACACGGCGACAGATTTCGCACGACCTTGCGCGCTGGCAGCGTGATGTCGCCCGCAGCTGGGTGCTGCTGGCCGACGACGGCGAGGCCGGCGGGCTGTTCCAGCTGATCGGGCAGGGCCACGCGCTGCGCCTGGGCTTCGCGCTGGCACGCCGGCTGTGGGGCCGCGGACTGGCGTGCGAGGTGCTGCAGGCGGTGGTGGACGAAGCTTTCAGTCATGAGGCGGTGTGCCGCGTCGATGCCGTCTGCGACGCCGACAACGCGCGCTCGTCGCGCACGCTGGCGCGCGCCGGCCTGCCGCTGGAGGCGCGGCTCGGCCGCTACATCCTGCATCCCAATCTGTCGCCCGAGCCGCGCGACGTGCTGCTTCATGCGAAAGTGCGCAGATGAATCCTGAAAAGCCCTTTGCACCCTCCTGCGAACGCAACCGCGACGTCATTCTCGAACGCCTGCGCGTGCACTTCGCCGGCCGTCGTCAGGTACTGGAGATCGGCAGCGGCACCGGCCAGCACGCGGTGCATTTCGCCGCCGCGCTGCCGCATCTGCAATGGCAGTGCAGCGAGCGCGCCGAGGCGCTGCCCGGTCTGCGCATGTGGCTGGACGAGGCGGCGTTGCCGAACACGCCGGCGCCGCTCGAACTCGACGTCTGCGGCCGCTGGCCGGTCGCGCATTTCGATGCGGTATTCACCGCCAACACGCTGCACATCATGGCCTGGCACGAAGTCGAGAAGATGTTCGCGGCGCTGCCGGCGGTGCTCGCGCCGTCGGCCACGCTGGTCATCTACGGCCCGTTCAACTATGGCGGCCGTTTCACCAGCGACAGCAACGAGGCCTTCGACCGTTCGCTGCGCGAGGGTGCGCCGCATCGCGGCATCCGCGACTTCGAAACGGTGGAGGCGCTGGCACGGCTGGCCCGGCTGTCGCTGTTCGCCGACGAGGAGATGCCGGCCAACAACCGCTGCCTGGTGTTCGCGCGCTGATCAGCGCGCGCCGGTGCTGCCGTCGAGCAGCGAGGCGATCACTTCGCCGCCGAGACCGTCCGTCGGGTCCAGGCGGCCGATGTGCTCGACCAGCGTGCGCGCGTCGTCGCTGCGACCGCTGCGCAGGCAGATGAAGGCCAGCGCCTTCAGGCTGAACAGCCAGAAGCGCGCCGGCCCGGTGGCCGCGAAATCGGCGTCGCCCGGCTGCACGCGGCGCCAGTCGGCGTCCAGCCCGGCCTGCCGGCCGGCCACCGTGATGCCGCGCGTGGCCGCCTTCTCGGCCAGATCGAACTGGCGACGGCCGGCGTGGAACTTGTACAGCAGGTAGTACACCGGCAGGCACTCCGGTGCGCTCGCCTGCGCCGTCCACAACAGCGCCTCGATGCGTTGCGGCGGCGCGCCGGCCGCCTCGTCGAACAGGCGGCGCACCGACTGCGGCACCGTGCCGCCGAAGTACTCGTCCGACGTTTCGCCGGTGAACAGATTCACCAGACCATCTCCGGTGCCCGCAGGCGCTCGACCGGCGCATCGCCCAGCAGGTGGCTGTCGAAGATTTCGCCGACGTCGTCCTTGCTCACGTTCGAATACATCACCGCGTCCGGATAGACCACGACATTGATGCCCTGGTCGCACGGGCCGAGGCAGCCCGAGTAGGTGATGGCGACGCGGTCGAAGCAGTTGCGCTTCTGCAGTTCCGCCCAGAAGGTCTGCAGCACCTCGGCGCCGCCCTTGTGCGCACAGGAGCCGCGCGGGTGGCCCGGCGGGCGTTGCTGTGAACAGACGAAAACGTGTTTCTGCGGCTTCGGCATGGTGCGATTCTCCGGATGGGGTCAGGCGGTGAGGCGGGCGATCCAGCGTTCGATCTCGCCGAGATGGGCCGCGTCGTCGTGCTCGAAGGCGCGCGCCATCTTGCGCAGACCGGGGTCGGGCGCGAGGATGGCCATCATTGCGTAGTAGCTGTGGCTGCGCCGCTTCAGGTCCAGCGCACGTTCGAGCGCCATGTGCAGGTCGAGCATTTCGTCGCTGATCACCTTCACGGCGGTGCGCGGCTTCTCGATTTCGATCGGCCGGATGCGCGGCAGGTTGGCGGCGACCGGCAGCGGCTTGCCGGACAGCGCCTCGTGCGCTTCCATGCGCGCCAGTTCGGCCAGATTCTGGAAGAAGGCTTCGAGCTCGGTGTCGCCGGCATCGAGCGCGTGTCGTGCGGCCTTCTCGTAATGCAGCGCCGCTTCGCTTTCGAGCGCGTTGACGCTTGCAAGGAACATGTCGCTGTCGTGCATGGTGCGTCCTCCCGCTCAGGCGACCGAGGGCAGCGTGGCGCGCAGGCTGTCGAGCGACACGCGCTGCTGTCCGTCCGCCTCCTGGAATACCTTGAACACCTTCTCCTGTGCCGGCGTCGATTTGACGAAGTCCTCGTAGGCGCGCGACAGCAGGTTGCGGTAGCGCGCATAGACCACGCCCTCGTCGCCGTCGGCCAGGCCTTTCTCGCTGCGCAGGTACTGGTAGAAGCGCTTCAGGATGTGCAGGCGGTTCACGTTCACGACGCCCTGATCGAAGGGCAGCGCGAAGAATTCCAGGAAGTCCTCGGCCGACGACAGCTTGGCCAGGCGCTGGGTCAGATCATCCATGACGGGTCACTCCTATGTGTGCGGCGGCCGCGTGGGTGCTGCCGTCGAATGCGGGTTGGGAACAGGTGTCGTCGCAGTCGCTGCAGATGCCCTGGGCGGTACTGCGTTCGCCGGCCAGGCGCACGACGTCGCGCTCCAGGTCGGCAATGCGTTCGAGCAGGCAGGCGATGGCCTTGCCTACCGGGTCCGGCATCTGGTGGTGGTCGAGGTCGATGCCGCCGGCGGTGATGCGGCGCTGGCTCTTCGGCAGCACCATGCGGCCGGGGATGCCAACCACGGTCATGCCGGGCGTCACGTCCTCGATCACCACCGAGTTGGCGGCGACGCGGGCGTTCTCGCCGACGGTGATCGGCCCCAGTATCTTGGCGCCCGCACCGACCACCACGCCGTCGCTCAGCGTCGGGTGGCGCTTGCCCGGATTCCAGGTCGTGCCGCCGAGCGTGACGCCGTGGTACAGCGTCACGTCGTCACCGATCTCCGCCGTTTCGCCAATCACGACGCAGGCGCCGTGGTCGATGAAGAAGCGGCGGCCGATGCGTGCGCCCGGGTGGATGTCGACATTGGTGAGCAGGCGCGACAGGAAGGACAGCAGGCGGGGCAGGTAGCGCAGGCCGCGCTGCCACATCGCGTGCGCGAAGCGGTGTGCCACCAGCGCCTGTATGCCCGGATAGATGGTGAGCAGTTCGAGCTTGTTGCGCGCCGCCGGATCGCGGTCGAACACGCAGTTCACGTCCTCGCGCAGCATCGCGAACAGCCCGGGTACGACTGTTGCCGCTGGCGACAACGCGCCCGCCGTGCCCTGCTCGCCGCTCATGACGCCTCCGGCAGCGGCTGCGCCGCTACGAGATAGAAGGCCTTCAGCTGGGTGGCGTCCGGTGACTGCTTGTTGGCCGTGGCGTAGGCGCGGATGCGCTCGATGATGTGCGCGACCTCCACGTCGGACGGATACAGCCCGAGCCGCGCACAGGCTTCCAGCACGGCGTGCGAGCCCGAATGCTTGCCCAGCACCAGACGGTGGGCGCGGCCCAGTTCGGCCGGGTCGAAGCTCTGGTAGTTGCGCGGATTCTTGATCAGGCCATCGACGTGGATGCCCGATTCGTGCGTGAACACGGCGTCGCCGACGATGCTCTTGTTGGCGGCGATGGCACGGCCGGATGCGCGTTCGACCAGGCGCGAGATCGGCAGCAGCGACTGCGACAAGACGCCGCTGTCGATGCCGTGGATGTGGCGCAGCGCCATCACCACCTCTTCCAGCGGTGCGTTGCCGGCGCGCTCGCCGAGGCCATTCACTGTCGTGTTGGCGTGCGTCGCGCCGGCGCGGAAGGCGGCCAGCGTGTTGGCGGTGGCCAGGCCGAGGTCGTTGTGCGCGTGCATCTCGATTTCGAGGTCGACCGCGCGGCGCAGCTGCGACACCAGCACATAGGTGCCGAAGGGATCGAGGATGCCCAGCGTGTCGGCGATGCGGACGCGGCGAGCGCCGGCCGTCTGCGCTTCTTCGGCAACGCGGCACAGGAAGTCGATGTCGCCGCGCGACGCGTCTTCCATGCCGACGCTCACTTCGACACCGGCGTCGAGTGCGCGCTCGACGTGCGGACGGATCTGCTCGATCACCCAGTCGCGATTGCGCCGCAGCTTGCCCGCGATCTGCAGGTCCGACACCGGCAGCGACATGTGCACGATGTCCACCGGGCAGCGCAGGGCGGCCTTGAGGTCGCTGTCCGTCATGCGCGCCCACACCATCAGTCGCGCGTTCAGGCCCAGCATCGCGATGCGCTCGATCACGTCGATCTCGGCCGTGCCCATGGCCGGGATGCCGATCTCCATCTCCGGTACGCCGGCCTGATCGAGTGCGTCCGCGATCGCGCACTTCTCGTCAGCGGTGAACGCCACGCCCGCCGTCTGCTCGCCGTCGCGCAGCGTGGTGTCGTTGATGATGAATGCGGCTGCCATGTCGTCAGACCTCCTGCAGAACATTCAGCAAGCGCTGTGCCACGGAGTGCGCTTGTCGCAAGTGATTGATGTTGAGTGAAGTTCTGGGCGCGTCGCGATGTCGCTGATGCGACATGTCCGTTCGCGGTGGCGAGGCTGTCGTGAATGTTTCGTTTGCAACAGGTGCCGTGCCTTGGGTGCCGATACAGGCCGCTATCGCGAGCAAGCTCGCTCCCACAGGAGTCTTGTCCGTGCCGCCGACAGGGCATGCTTTTTGTGGGAGCGGCCTTGGCCGCGATGCGGCTGGTGCAGTCCTGCGGCTTCGATCCAGGCTGCTGTCGGAGTCGGAAGACCCCTCCCACTGAGCCGTCGCTCGTGTCGCCGACAGGGCATTTTTTTGTGGGAGCGGCCTTGGCCGCGATGCGGCCGCTGCAGTCCTGCGGCTTCGATCCAGGCTGCTGTCGGGGTCAGAAGACCCCTCCCACAGAGCCGTCGCTCGTGCCGCCGACGGGGCATGCTTTTGTGGGAGCGGCCTTGGCCGCGATGCGGCCGTTGCGGTTCGCCGGCTTCGATCCAGGCTGCTGTCGGGGTCAGAAGACCCCTCCCACAGAACCCTTGCTGGCAGGGGGCTGCTTACTCGCGGGCGAGGTTGCGCGTGTGCAGCGGCAGTTCGACCGTCACGTCGGCGTTGCCGAGGCGGGCGCAGCAGGCGAGGCGGGACGCGGGCTGTACGCCCCAGGCGTCGTCGAGCTGGTCTTCCTCGTCGTCGTCCGCTTCATTGAGCGAGGCGGCGCCGGCCCGCACATAGACGTGGCAGGTCGAGCAGGCGGCGACCTTCTCGCAGGCGTGTTCGATCGCGATGTCGTGCGCCAGCAGCGCGTCGCAGATCGAGGTGCCGGCGGCGACCTCGATGCGGGCGCCGTCCGGGCACAGCTGCGGATGTGGCAGTACGGTCAGCGTGCTCACGGCTGCAGCTCCGACACGCGGGTGCCCGACAGCGCGCGCCGGATGCCGGCGTTCATGCGCAGGCCGGCGAACTCGGTGGTGGCGGCGTTCAGCGCTTCGCTCAGCAGCTTGAGCTTGGTGCTGTCGTCGCCGGCTTCGAGCGCTTCGGCCAGCGCGTACATCGCCGCCTGGATGGCGACGAACTGGTCGTGCGTCAGCAGCGCGTGACCGTCTTCGGCCAGCGCCGCCTCGGTGGCGTCGACCAGGCGGCGCGCTT
This sequence comes from Methyloversatilis sp. S146-33, assembly GCF_059552495.1. The sequence goes on along the minus strand of NZ_JCANOT010000009.1, from coordinate 21,892 downwards.
CGACCTGGGCCTCGCGCAGCATGCGTGCCGCCATGTCGCTGTCGGCCTTGCCGTAGGCGTCGATCAGCATGTCGGCGATCTGCGCGTCGCTGAGACCGTATGACGGCTTCACCTCGATGTGCGATTCGACGCCGCTGGTCTGTTCGCGTGCCGACACCGACAGCAGCCCGTCGGCGTCGATCTGGAAGGTGATGCGGATGCGTGCCGCACCGGCCACCATGGGCGGAATGCCACGCAGTTCGAAGCGCGCCAGCGAGCGGCAGTCGCTCACCAGTTCGCGTTCGCCCTGCACGACGTGGATGGCCATCGCGGTCTGCCCGTCCTTGTAGGTCGTGAATTCCTGCGCGCGTGCCGCCGGTATCGTCGAGTTGCGCGGAATCACCTTCTCGACCAGGCCACCCATGGTTTCCAGACCGAGCGACAGCGGGCATACGTCGAGCAGCAGCCAGCTCTCTTCGCCGGCGGGCTTGTTGCCGGCCAGCACGTCGGCCTGTATTGCGGCGCCGATGGCCACCACCTGATCGGGGTCGAGGTCGGTCAGCGGCTCCTGGCCGAACAGCTTGCGCACCGCGGCGCGCACCTGCGGCATCCGCGTCGAGCCGCCCACCATCACCACGCCGTCGACCTCGTCGGCGGCGACGCCGGCGTCACGCAGTGCGCGGCGCACCGGCGCCATGCTGCGCGACACCAGGTCGCCGGTGAGCAGTTCGAACTGTTCGCGCGACAGGTCGAAGGAAACGCTGCGGCCGTCGTCCAGCGTGAATGCGATCTTGGTGACCGGGGCACTCGACAGCGCCTCCTTGGCGCTACGCGCCCGCGCCAGCATCATGCGCGTCTCGCCGGGGGAAGGCGCTGCGAGTGCCAGTTGCTGCCGCAGCCAGTCGGCGATCCGGTGGTCGAAATCGTCGCCGCCAAGGGCGGCGTCACCTGCGGTCGACAGCACTTCGAACATGCCCTGTGACAGCTTCAGCACTGAGATGTCGAAGGTGCCGCCGCCGAGGTCGTAGATGGCGAAGGTGCCGTGTGCCGCACGGTCCAGACCGTAGGCGATGGCGGCTGCGGTAGGTTCGTTGAGCAGGCGCAGCACGTTCAGGCCGGCCAGACGCGCCGCGTCCTTGGTGGCCTGGCGCTGCGCGTCGTCGAAATAGGCCGGCACGGTGATGACGGCGCCGACCAGATCGCCGCCGAGCGAAGCTTCCGCGCGGTCGCGCAAGGTGCGCAGTATCTCGGCCGACACTTCGACCGGCGAGCGCACGCCGGCGCGCGTGTCCAGACTCAGCATGCCCGGCGTGTCGACCAGCGCATAGGGCGTGGCGGACGCGTCGACGTCGGCCAGCGAGCGACCCATGAAGCGCTTGACCGACACGATGGTGTTGCGCGGGTCTTCGGTCTGCGCCGACTGCGCAGCGTGGCCGACGACGACGGCGTCTTCGGTGTAGCGCACCACCGATGGCAGCAGCATGCGGCCGTCGTCGTCCGGCAGCACGCGGGTGAGGCCGCTGGCGACGGTCGCGACCAGCGAATTCGTGGTGCCCAGGTCTATGCCCACGGCCAGCCTGTGCTGGTGCGGTGCGGCGCTCATGCCCGGTTCGGCGATCTGCAGCAGGGCCATGTCGGCGTGCTCCGATTGATTCGTGGACCGGCGTCAGACGCCGAAGCTTTCGCCGCAGCCGCAGGCCGACTTCACGTTGGGATTGTTGAACTTGAAGCCTTCGTTCAGGCCTTCGCGTACGAAGTCGAGTTCGGTGCCGTCGAGGAAGGGCAGGCTTTTCGGGTCGACCAGCAGGGTCACGCCGTGGCTGGCGAACTGGATGTCCTCGGGCTGCAGCGCGTCGGCGAACTCGATTGCGTAGGCGAGGCCCGAACAGCCGCTGGTCTTGACCGCGAGACGCAGGCCGACGCCCTGACCCCGCTTGACCAGACTTTTCTGCACGTGGCGCGCGGCCGCTTCACTGAGCGTGATGGTCATGTCCGTCACCTCACATCGAGAAGGAGCTGCCGCAGCCGCAGGACGAGGTCGCGTTCGGGTTGCGGATGACGAAGCGCGAACCTTCCAGGCCATCCTCGAAGTCGATCTCGGCGCCCATCAGGTACTGCATGCTCATCGGGTCGACCAGCAGCGTGACGCCGTCGGTGACGATGGGCGTGTCGTCCTCGTTCACCGCCTCCTCGAAGGCGAAACCGTACTGGAAGCCGGAACAGCCGCCGCCGGTGACATAGACGCGCAGCTTCAGCGCCGGGTTGCCCTCTTCGGCGATCAGGTCGGCGACCTTGGCGGCCGCGGCTTCGCAGAACTTGATTGGCGACGGCAGGGGCAGGGTGGTGGCCGGGGCGACGGAACTTTCGGCAAGCGAACTCATGGCGTGTCCTTTCAGGCGGCTTCGACGGTGTCGGGGGCGGTCTGCCGGGTGCGGTAGTCGGCCACGGCCGCCTTGATCGCGTCTTCGGCGAGGATGGAGCAGTGGATCTTCACCGGCGGCAGCGCGAGTTCTTCGGCGATTTCGGTGTTCTTGATCGCCAGTGCCTCGTCCAGCGTCTTGCCCTTGACCCATTCGGTCACCAGCGAACTCGACGCGATGGCCGAACCGCAGCCGTAGGTCTTGAACTTGGCGTCCTCGATGACGCCGTCGGCGCCGACCTTGATCTGCAGCCGCATCACGTCGCCGCAGGCCGGCGCGCCGACCATGCCGGTGCCGATGCCTTCCTCGTCGGTCGAGTAGGAGCCGACGTTGCGCGGGTTGTCGTAGTGATCCAGCACCTTGTCGCTGTATGCCATGGTTGTTCTCCGTTCAGTCGTTGTGGAGGAAGGTGTTCAGTGCGAGGCTCTCAGTGCGAGGCCCTCAGTGAGATGCCCACTGCACGGTCGACAGGTCGATGCCGGCGCTGTGCATGTCCCACAGCGGCGACAGCTCGCGTAGCTTGCGCACCGCGGTCGACACCTGTTCGATCGCCGAATCCACCTCCTGCTGCGTGGTGAAGCGGCCGATCGAGAAGCGGATGGAGCTGTGCGCCAGTTCGTCGCTGCGGCCCATCGCACGCAGCACGTAGGACGGTTCCAGGCTGGCCGAGGTACAGGCCGAACCCGACGACACCGCGATGTCCTTCATGCCCATCAGCAGCGATTCGCCTTCGACGAAGTTGAAGCTGATGTTCAGGTTGTGCGGGACACGACGTTCCATGTCGCCATTGACGAACACCTGGTCGAGCGCGCTCAGCCCGCTCAGCAGGCGGTCGCGCAGCATGCGGATGCGTTCGTTCTCGGCGCCCATGTTCTCGCGCGTGAGCCAGTAGGCCTCGCCCATGCCGACGATCTGGTGCGTCGGCAGCGTGCCCGAGCGCATGCCGCGCTCGTGGCCGCCGCCGTGGATCAGCGCCTCGATGCGCACGCGCGGCTTGCGGCACACGTAAAGCGCGCCGATGCCTTTCGGGCCGTAGGTCTTGTGCGCCGACAGCGACATCATGTCGATCGGCAGCTCGTCCAGATCGAAGGCCACCTTGCCGGTCGCCTGCGCGCCATCGACGTGGAACAGCACGCCCTTGTCGCGGCAGATCGCACCCAGCGCCGCCACGTCCTGGATGACGCCGGTTTCGTTGTTCACGAACATGACCGAGGCCAGCACGGTGTCGGGCCGCAGCGCGGCGCGGAAGGCCTCGATGTCGATCAGGCCGTTCTCCTGCACGTCGAGCAGCGTCACTTCGCAGCCGCTGCGTTCCAGTTCACGCACCGTGTCGAGCACCGACTTGTGCTCGGTTTTCACGGTGACGACATGCTTGCCGCGGCCGGCGTGGAACTGCATCGCGCCCTTGATGGCCAGGTTGTTCGACTCGGTGGCCCCCGAGGTCCAGACGATTTCGCGCGGGTCGGCGCCGACCAGCGCGGCCACCTGTTCGCGCGCCAGTTCGACCGCCTCTTCGGCGGCCCAGCCGTAGGCGTGCGAGCGGCTGGCCGGGTTGCCGAAGTTGTCGAACAGCCAGGGCAGCATCTTGCCCACCACGCGCGGGTCGACCGGGGTGGTGGCGGCGTAGTCCAGATAGATCGGGCGATTCATGTCGGCATCTCCTGCATGAGGGGGTTGCATCCCTCTCAGCAAGTTGCGGGCCGGTTTTGAAAATTGATCTGGATCAACCACTTGTGGATTTTCGACAGGCGCATGTCCGGCTGTCGCGACAGCGCCTGTCGAGTTTGTCGCGTTGCCGACGCGGTCGCCGTGTGCGCATGCGTGCGCACGTGTACGCGCGGGGGCGGGTCGCGTGCGATCACAACAGCACGCGCTCGCCACGAGGGGCCGGACGCGGCCGTGATGGCGTCATCTGGCACAGCGCATGCATTGAGGCCGGTCAGGAGGTGGCTATGCGCGATGTACTGATGACCCTGATCGGCCTGGTGCTGGTCAACAACGTGGTGCTGGTCCGCTTTCTCGGGCTGTGCCCCTTCATGGGCGTGTCGAAGAAGATCGACAGCGCCTTCGGCATGGGTCTGGCCACCACCTTCGTGATGACGCTGTCGGCGATGGCCGCCTGGGCGCTCGAACACGCCTTGCTGCTGCCTTTCGGGCTCGGCTATCTGCGCATCCTCGCCTACATCGTGGTCATCGCCGCCGTCGTGCAGTTCGTCGAAATGGCCATGCACAAGACCTTGCCCGACCTGCATCGCGTGCTCGGCATCTACCTGCCGCTGATCACCACCAACTGCGCGGTGCTCGGCATTCCGTTGCTGAACGCCCAGGCCGGTCATGGCCTCGGCATGAGCGTGCTCGGCGGCTTCGGCTCGGGTGCCGGCTTCACGCTGGTGATGATCCTGTTCGCCGGCCTGCGCGAACGACTGGCGCTGATGCGCGTGCCGGAAACGTTCGCCGGCCCGCCGGTTGCCTTCATCACGGCCAGCCTGCTGGCGCTGGCCTTCATGGGATTCACCGGCCTGGTGCCGGCGGGAGGGCACTGATGGTCCGCACGCTCCATGGGTTCGCGCACGGCCGCTCGTGCGCGGCCACCTCGGCCGGTGGCACGCCCCTGTTTGCTGCGGCTTCACGCACGCGTTGCACGGAATGGGAGGTTGCACGATGGAACAGATGATTACCGCGGTCATGAGTCTGACCGCGATCGGCTCCGGGCTCGGGATCGTGCTCGGTGTGGCGGCGCGACGCTTTGCCGTCGAAGGCGACAGCCGGGTGAAGGAAGTCGAGGACATGCTGCCGGCCGCCAACTGCGGTCAGTGTGGCTTTCCCGGCTGTGCCGGTGCGGCGGAGGCCATCGTCGCCGGCACCGCGTCGCCCACCTGCTGCCCGCCCGGCGGCAAGGTGGTGGCGCTGGCGATTGCCGAGCATCTGGGCATCGCGCTCGACGCCGACGAGGTCGACGACGTGCCCTTGATCGCGGTGATCGAGGACGCGCTGTGCATAGGCTGTACCAAGTGCTACCGGCTGTGTCCGTCGGACGCCATCATCGGCGCGATGAAGCAGTTGCACGGCGTGTTCGAGGACGCCTGCACCGGCTGCAACCAGTGCGCCGAAAAGTGCCCGACCGGCGCCATCACGATGCAGCCGCTGCCGCTGACGGCCGGCACCTGGATCATGCCGAAACCGGCGCTGGCGGCCTGAGCCATGGCACACATCGTCATTCCGCCGATACGTCGACTGCTCCAGCGCTGGGGCGTACATCCTGACAGCCACAAGTTTCCCGCGGCGACACTGGACATCGTCGACGCCGGACTGCCGCCGGCGCTGGTGATCCCGCTGTCGCAGCACTCCGGTGCTCCGGCCCGGCCGGTGGTGAAGATTGGCGACACCGTTTTGCGCGGCCAGCTGATCGCAGAAGCCGGGGGGCGCATTTCAGCGCCGCTGCATGCACCGACCTCCGGCGTCATCGCCGCCATCGGCGAAGCCACGATGGCGCATCCGGCCGGTCTGTGTGGGCCGGCGATCACGCTGCATCCGGACGGACTGGATCAATGGACGGAGCGACACGCCGAGCCCTATCCGATCACGCTGGCGCCGGACGAGATCACGCGCCGCGTTGCCGCCGCGGGCATCGTTGGTCTGGGCGGCGCCAGTTTTCCGTCGGCGGTCAAGCTGGAGCTGGGACGGCGCAGCCAGATCGACACCGTCATCCTGAACGGCAGCGAATGCGAGCCCTATCTGTCCTGCGACGACCGGCTGATGCAGGAATGCGCGGCCGACATCATCGAGGGCGCACGCCTGATCATGCGATCGACCGGCGCGCAGCGCGTGCTGGTGGGCATCGAGGACAACAAGCCGGAGGCGGTTGCGGCAATGAAGGTGGCTGCGCACCCCTTTCCCGAGGTGTCGGTGGTGCGCATTCCCAGCCGCTACCCGATGGGCGCTGACCGCCAGCTCATCCAGACGCTGACCGGCATCGAGGCGCCGGCTGACGGTCGCGCAGCCGATGTCGGCATCGTGGTGCACAACGTCGGCACCGCTTACGCGGTACAGCGCGCGCTGCGCCACGGCGAGCCGCTGACTGAACGCGTGGTCACCGTGGCCGGCGGTGCGGTGACGGCGCCGCGCAATCTGCGCGTGCGTCTGGGTACGCCGCTGTCCTGGCTGTTCGAACGCTGCGGCGGTCTGCGTGGAGTACCGGCGCGTGTGGTGGTCGGCGGTCCGATGATGGGCGTCGGCGTGCCGGACATCGACACGCCAGTGGTCAAGGGCTCGAGCGGCGCGCTGGCGCTGACCGCCGCCGAAGTCGGCGAGCGCGAGCCGAGCGCCTGCATACGCTGCGGCAGCTGTGTGAGTGCCTGTCCGGTCGGGCTGATGCCGCTGGACATGGCGGCGCTCATCCAGGCCAACGAGCTGGGCCGCGCCGAGGACATCGGCCTGGGCGACTGCCTCACCTGTGGTGCCTGCGGTTTCGTATGCCCGTCGCGCATTCCGCTGGTGCAGTACTTCAACCACGGCAAGGGCGAGCTGTGGGCGCGCGAACGCGAGGGCCGCAAGCTTGACCGGGTGCGCGAACTGACCGAGGCGCGCGCTGCCCGCGTCGAGCAGGAGGCGCGCGAGAAGGCCGAGGCACACGCCCGGCGCAAGGCCGAGCGCGCGGCGGCCGCCGCCGAGGCGGCCCGCAAGGAGACCACGGCATGAGCACCCCGATACACGCGTCACCGCATGCGGTGGCTTCGCGTACCAGCGGCCAGATCATGGGTCTGGTCATGCTGGCGCTGCTGCCGGCCACGCTGGTCGGCTTCTGGCAGTTCGGCTGGCCGGCCTTCTGCCTGTGGACGGTGACCGTGCTCTCCTGCGTGCTGTCGGAGGCGATGTGCCTGCGCTGGGCCGGGCGGCGCGTCATGCCGGTGCTGTTTGACGGCTCGGCGGCGCTGACCGGGTGGCTGCTTGCGTTGTCGATGCCGCCGTGGGCGCCCTGGTGGCTGGGCGCGCTGGGCGGCGTCATCGCCATCGTGATCGCCAAGCAGGTGTTCGGCGGTCTCGGCTGCAATGTGTTCAACCCGGCCATGGTCGGGCGCACCGTGCTGCTGGTGTCCTTCCCGGTGCTGATGACGCAGTGGGTCAATCCGCAGATGCTGAGCCAGGGCACAGATCTGGCGCAGGCGGTGAACATCGGCCTGTCGGGAGGTGTGCCGGACGCTTTCACCAGCGCTTCGCTGCTCGGCAACGTGAAGACGGAGCTGGGTCGCGGCACCGTGCTGGCCGAGGCGATGTCCGGCTTCGCCACCGCTCAGGGCGCATCGGGCGAACGCGCCGGCAGCCTGGGTGAGACGGCGTCGCTGTGGGTGCTGCTGGGCGGACTGTTCCTGGTGGCCAAACGCGTGATCGGCCTGCGCATACCGCTCGGCTTCCTGGTTGGCCTTTGCCTGCCGGCGGCGATCGCGCACGGCGCGGCCCCCGACCACTATCTGCCGCCGCTGGCCCACCTGCTGTCGGGTGGCGCGATGCTCGGCGCCTTCTTCATCGCGACCGACTATGTCACCTCGCCCAGCGCACCGTTCGGGCAGTGGATATTCGCGCTCGGCGCCGGCCTGCTGACCTGGCTGATCCGGACCTGGGGCGGCTATCCCGAGGGCGTGGGTTTCGCCGTGCTGCTGATGAATGCGGTGACCCCGGTACTCGATCTGTGGGCGAGGCCGCGCATATTCGGCCGCAGCATCCGTGGCAAGTCGCTACCGGCGCGACGCGTGCAGGAGCTGCCGCGATGAGCGAACGACGCATACCCGATGCCGTGTGGTTTCCCGGCCTGTCGCTCGGTGTGGTGATGCTGGTGACCACCGCGGTGCTCGCGTTCAGTCACAGCGCGACCGCCGAGCGCATCGAACAGGCGGCCGCAGACGACACCCGACAGCAGCTTGAGCAGATCTTGCCCGCCGGCTACGCGGACAACAATCTGCTGACCGACACGCTGCAGCTGACCGGCCCCGACGGCGCTCCGCTGACCGTGCATCGGGCGCGCAAGGGCGGCGCACTGCAGGCGGTGCTGTACGAAACGTCGGGCAACGGCTACGGCGGGCGCATCGTGCTGCTGATGGCGGTCGACCTCGCCGGCCGCGTGGTCGGCGTGCGGGTGACCAAGCATACCGAGACGCCGGGCCTGGGCGACAAGATCGAGGTCGCCCGCAACGACTGGATACGGTCCTTCGACGGCAAGTCGCTGCAGCAGCCGGAGCCCGCCCGCTGGGCGGTGAAGAAGGACGGTGGCGTGTTCGACCAGTTCGCCGGGGCGACCATCACGCCGCGTGCGGTGGTCGGCACGGTCAGGAAGGGCCTCGAATTCTTCGCCGCACACCGTGCCGAGCTGATCGGTGACGCGGCGCCCGCCGGAGGAGGACAGTGATGAGCGACAGCCCGGACGTGAAGGCCGTCATGCGTGACGGCGTATGGGACAACAATGCGGTGCTCGGTCAGATGCTGGGGCTGTGCCCGACCATGGCGGTGACCAGCAGCGCCACCAACGGACTCGGCATGGGGCTGGCGACGACCGCCGTGCTGCTGATGTCGAACGCGCTCATCTCGTCGCTGCGGCACTGGGTCAGCGACGAGGTCCGCATCCCGGTATTCATCGTGCTCATCGCCGGCATGGTGACGCTGGTCGATCTGTGCCTGAACGCGTGGTTCCACGACCTGTACAAGGTGCTCGGCATCTTCATCGCGCTCATCGTCGTGAATTGCGCCGTGCTCGGACGGGCGGAAGCGTTCGCGTCGCGCCACGCGGTCGCGCTTTCGGCGGTCGATGGGCTGGCCACCGGGCTGGGCTTCACGCTGGCGCTGACGCTGATGGGCGCGGTGCGCGAGGTGACCGGTGCCGGCACGCTGTTCGCCGGTGCATCGCTGCTGCTCGGTCCGCAGTTCGCCTTTCTCGAAACGAAGGTGGCGGACGCCGGGGCGCTGTTCATGATCCTGCCGCCCGGCGGCTTCCTCGTGCTGGGGCTGCTGATCGCGGCGCGGCGCCGCCTGCAGCACTGGTCGGAATCGCGCCAGCCGGCCGCCTTGCCGGCAGCTGCGGCGCAGTGAGGACTCGATGAGGACGACGCGATGAAGATAGGCGTGGCGTGGGTCGGGCCGAACGACCGCGTGTGGATGCAGGTGGAGGTGCCGGACGGCTGCACGGTGGCCGATGGCATCGCGCGTTCCGGAATTCTGGAGCGCTACCCCGACATCGACATCGACAAGGCCAAGGTAGGCGTGTTCGGCAAGGTGGTGAAGAAGGACGCCGCGCTGCGCCCCGGCGACCGCATCGAAATCTATCGCCCCATCATCTGCGACCCGGAAACGGTGCCGCGGCGCAACGGTGCCGATGACGACGATGACGAATGAAGACGTGAGCGCACGCAGCCGCGTGCGTGACTATCACCGTCGCACCATCCACCGCTACGCTGCCTACGCCGCCGGCCCGGAAACGCTGGACTGGGACGCGCAGCCGGCGCCCTTCCGTCACTACGAGGGCGCGCCGCGGGTGGCGTTGCCGCTGGCCACCGACGATGACAGCCCGGTCGCTGCGCGCTTGCGTCTTGACTGGCGCATGCTCGACACCGGTCTGCCGCCCTTGCCGTGCACGCTGGCCGCGCTGGGTGCGCTGCTGCATCTGGCGCTGGGCCTGACCGCCTGGAAGTCCACCGGCCCCGACCGCTGGGCCGTGCGCGCCAATCCGTCGAGCGGCAATCTGCATCCGGTCGAGGGCTGGCTGTTCGCGGTCGGCGTGCCGGGGCTGGCGGACGGCCTCTGGCACTACCTGCCCGAAGTGCACGCGCTGGAACTGCGCGCCGCTTTCGAGCCGGGTGGTGCGCCCGGCCTGCACCTCGCGCTCAGTTCCGTCATGTGGCGCGAGGCGTGGAAGTACGGCGAGCGCGCCTTCCGCTACTGCCAGCTCGATGTCGGTCACGCGACGGCCGCACTGCGCAATGCGGCGGCCGTGCTCGGCTGGTCGCTCGCCGTGCAGCCGGTTCGCGTCGACCTGTTGGCGGCAGCGCTGGGGCTCGATCGTCTGCCGGATTTTCCGGCGCGACGCGAGCAGGCGACCGAGGTGGAAGAGGCGGAACTGCTGTTCGGTGTGGGCGTCGGCCACGTGCCCGGACCTTTGCCGGTGCGCACGGTGGAGCGCTGGCACGGGCGGGCGAGCACGATAGACGCGCATCCGATGTACCGCTGGCCGGCGATCGACGAGGTCGCCGACGCGACGCGCGATGCCTTGCCGCGTGGCGAACTGCCGGCGCCGACGCGTGAGGTGGCCGCGCCCTGCGGCCGCTCGGTCGGTCATGTGCTGCTCGGCCGGCGCAGCGCGCAACGCTTCGACGGTCGTCACCTGATGGCGCGCGACGACTTCGACGGCCTGCTGCAACGGCTGCAGCCCTGTCGCGCCGCGCCGTGGGACGCATTGCCCGACGACCGCCGCATCGATCTGCTGCTGTTCGTGCACCGGGTCGACGGCCTCGCGCCCGGCGTCTATCTGTTGCCACGCGGTCCGGCCGGGGGCGGGGTGCTGCCGCTGCTCGCTGCGCTGTATCCGCTGACGCCCGTCGACGGGCTGCGCAGCGACCTGCGCCTGCTCGCCACGATGGCGCCGCCGGCGCTGGCGCGGCTGGCGCGCAGCCTGCACTGCCACCAGGACATCGCGTCCACCTCCTGCTTCGCACTCGGCATGCTGTGCGAGTTCGATGCCGCGCTCGATGCATCGCCGGCGGCCTACCGCGCGCTGCACCGTCAGGCCGGCCTGATCGGCCAGCAGCTCTATACCGAAGCCGAAGCGCTGGGTCTGCGCGGCACTGGCATCGGCTGCTTCTTCGACGACGCGGTGCACGAGCTGCTCGGCCTCGAAGACGAGCGCTTCCGCACGATCTATCACTTCACGATGGGCCGCGCCGTCGACGACGCGCGCATCGAAACCACGCCTGCCTACGCCGGCGCCGAACAGGAGCCGATGGCCGCATGAGGTCCGTCAGGACGTCGGCGCGTCGGCTGGAGGGCAGAACAGTGAGCACGACCTACCGCCGCATTTCCGCCGCCCAGGCGGCCGATCTGATCGCCCGCCACCGCAGCGGCCGCCTGCCGGCGCTGGCGCTGTTCGATACGCGCGATCGCGCCAGTTTCGAACGTGCCCACATCGACGGCGCACGCCACCTCAGCGATGCGGTGTTCGGCGAGGTGCTGCAGACGGTGGCGCGACCGACGCCGGTGCTCATCTACTGTTACCACGGCAATGCCAGCCAGAGCTGGGCCGAGCGCTTCAGCGACTTCCGCTACCCCGAGGTGTACAGCGTCGATGGTGGCCACGCACCGTTGGCGAACGCACTGGACCGGCTGGCGGTCGGCCGCGACGGTTGCGCGCTGCCGCCGGACGCGTCACCGGCGCTGCGCGCGCTGATCGAATCGAATGGCTTCGATCCGCGCAATCTCGATGGCGCGATCGCGCACGGGCTGACGCCGCTGATGCGCGCCGCGCTCGACGGCGAGGCGGCACGGGTGGACGAACTGCTGGCGGCCGGCGCCGACGTCGGCTGCCGTAACGCCGACGGGAACAACGCGCTGTGGCTGGCCTGCGTCGGCGGCAACGTCGATGTCGTGCGCGCGCTGGCGGGCGCTGGCATCGATCTGGACAACCGCAACGACACCGGTGCCACCACGCTCATGTACTGCGCGTCGAGCGGCAGGCACGCACTGCTTGCGCTGCTGCTTGATCTGGGGGCGGACCCGCTGCTGCGTACCGACGACGACTATGTCGCCGCCGATCTGGCATCGACCGTCGAGTGCCTCAAGCTGCTGCGGCACACCATCGCATGAGCACCCCGACGAGGGCAGCTGCCGGCGTCAACGCACGACGCGTACGCCCGCCTTCATTCCAACCCCGACAAAGCAAGGATTCCCGATGACTCCGGGCACGCTCCAAGCGGTCGGCACTGCGCTGTTCGCGGTGGCCGTTGCACACACCTTCCTGACCCGGTATTTCGAGCACCTCGCACATCTGCAGCCCGGTCATGCCGGCATCTGGCATCTGCTCGGCGAGGTCGAAGTGGTGTTCGGCTTCTGGGCTTTCGTGCTGCTGGCCTTCATGGCGCTCACCGGTGGTGCCGGCAGCGCAGCCGGCTATCTGGAAGCGCTCGACTACACCGAGCCGGCCTTCGTGTTCGTCATCATGGTGGTGGCAGCCAGCCGGCCGGTACTGGAACTGTGCAAGGCGGGCGCACGCATGCTGGCGCGCTACATTCCGGCGGCCGACAGCGTCGCCTTCCATTTCGTCTGCCTGTCCGTGCTTCCGCTGCTCGGCTCCTTCATCACCGAGCCGGCTGCGATGACGCTGGCGGCGCTGATGCTGCGCGACAACGTCTACAGCAGGAAGATTTCGCACCGCCTGAAGTACGTCACCCTGGGCGCGCTGTTCGTGAACGTGTCGATCGGCGGCACGCTCACCCATTTCGCCGCGCCGCCGGTGCTGATGGTGGCTGGCAAGTGGAACTGGGACATGGGGTACATGCTCGGCCACTTCGGCTGGAAGTCGGCGATCGCCGTGTTCGTCAACGCCGGCGTGGCAACGCTGCTGTTCGCGCGCGAGCTGAAGTCGCTGCACGTGGATACGCGCAGCAGCGACCGCACCGTGCCGCGCGCACTCATCCTTCTGCATGTGTTCTTTCTCGCCGGCATCGTTTACTTCGCGCACCATCCGGTGGTGTTCGTCGGACTGTTCCTGCTCTTCCTCGGTGTGGCCGAGGCCTACCGGCATTACCACGACCGGCTGATGCTGCGCGAGGGCCTGATGGTGGGCTTTTTCCTCGCCGGCCTGGTCACGCTGGGGGCGCTGCAGCAGGGGTGGCTGCAGGCCGCGCTCACCGGCATGGACAGCACGGCGCTTTACTTCGGCGCCACCGCGCTGACCGCGATCACCGACAACGCGGCACTGACCTACCTGGGTTCGCTGGTCGAGGGCACAGACGAGGCCTTCAAGTACTCGCTGGTGGCCGGTGCGGTGACCGGCGGTGGGTTGACGGTGATCGCCAACGCGCCCAATCCGGCCGGGTTCTCCATCCTGCGCGGCCATTTCGACGACGAGGCGATCAATCCGCTCGGCCTGTTCGTGACTGCGCTGCCGCCGACCATCGTCGCCATCCTGGCTTTCCAGCTGCTCTGAGTACGCGCTATGAATCAGCCGCTTCGGCTTCGCCCTCGGTGCGCTGCAGCCGGTAACTGAGTTTGGGCCGCGACATGCCGAGCCGGCGCGCGGCGCGCGCGATGTTGCCGCCCTCCTGATCGACGCAGGCCTTCATCAACTGCTGTTCGAGTTCCTCCAGCGGAATGCCGGTGCGCAGGATCTGCTCGACCAGCTGCTCGCGCACCGCGTCGCCGCAGCCTTCCTCCAGCTTGCCGCAGGCGGAAATGCCGGATTCGCGCGCCAGCACCGCTTCCAGCGACAGGAAGAGGTGGTGCGCCTCGATCCAGCCCTGCTGCGGCGCCAGCACGACGCCGCGCTCGATCACGTTTTCCAGCTCGCGCACATTGCCCGGCCAGTGGTGGGCGTGCAGGGACTGGAAGCCCTTGTCCGACACGCCCTGCACGTGCTTGCCGTGCTGGCGGTTGAACTTGGCGACCAGTGAATCGACCAGCTGGCGCAGGTCGGCCAGCCGCTCGCGCAGCGGCGGGATGTGGATGGGGTAGACGTGCACGCGGTAATAGAGGTCGGGGCGGAAGCGGCCTTCCTTCACCGCCTGCGCCAGATCGACGTTGGTGGCGGCGACCACCCGCACGTTCACCTTGCGCGTGCGCTCGTCGCCGAGGCGCTCGATCTCGCCCTCCTGCAGCGCGCGCAGCAGCTTGGCCTGGGCGGCCAGCGGCATTTCGCCGATCTCGTCGAGGAAGAGGGTGCCGCCCTCGGCACGCTCGAACTTGCCGGCGCGCGAGGCGTGGGCGCCAGTAAAGGCGCCCTTCTCGACACCGAACAGTTCCGATTCGATCAGGTCGTGCGGGATGGCTGCGCAATTGACGGCGACGAAGGGCGCGTCCTTGCGCGGACTCATCTGGTGCAGCACACGGGCGAAGCGTTCCTTGCCGACGCCGGTCTCGCCCAGCAGCAGTACGGTCACCGTGGTGCCGGCGGCGCGCAGCATCAGTTCATAGGCGCGACGGAAGCTGGCTGAATTGCCGATCAGGTCGGGTGGGGTGGGCGCGTCGATCGTGTCGTTGCGCTGGGCGACGCCGGTCCAGGCGGCTGCTGGAAGGTGGGCGATGCGGCTCTCCGGCTCGAAGTAGCGGGCGTACTGCTCGCCGTCCTCCCATTCCTCGACCGGCTTGCCGATGATGCGGCAGTTGTTGGCGCCGCAACAGGCGCATTCGGTTTCCTTGAACAGCACCATGCGGCCCATGAAGGCCGAGGTGTAGCCCGAGGCGTAGCCGATCTGCATCCAGCACACCGGGTCGGCGGCCTGACCGAATTCGCGCAGGTGGAATTCCGCTTCCCACGAGTGTTCCCATAGGAACTCGCCGTCGAACTCGCCGCTGCGCACGTCGATATGGATGTGCACCGGCGTCACCTGCACGCTGCCCTCCAGCATGTGCAGCTGCGGGCCGACGAAGAAGGATTCGATCGGGTTCTGGTCCGGCCGTATCGTGCGCGCCAGTTCGGCGTCGCGCATGCCGGATTCGTAACCCATGCGGGTCAGGATGCGGCGCGCCGATTCCGGCCCGACCGACTTGATGAGCTGCGTGCGCAGCGCCGACATCGCGGCGCAATGCATCAGCAGCATGCGATTTTCCGCCAGCCAGATCAGTCCGTCGTCGGCCGAGAACCTGACCAGTCGACGCAGATCGCTGTTGTGCGGGTACTTGAACGTACTCATTGCCCGTGCCTCCTCCAGACCGGTGCTTCATGTTGCGCTGCACAGCGGTTCGGCCGCCGTCTTCTGCAGGGACCGCGTGCGCGATCCCGGCTGCATGGCGTGGCCGGTCTTCTTCCGGTCGAATCGTTCACCAGTTGGTGAACACCTCTTCGGGCGCTTCACCAACTCATCAACCGGCGGACGCGGCGACTGTACTCCTGGCCACCTAAAACCGCAAAATATCGAGATTTTTATCGATTATCGAGTATGGCACGCTTCTTGGATAGGAGAGGGTGCGGCTGACGGCTGCATCCGGTACTTCGGCGAGAGCGCTCTTGCTTCCGTTTCTTCCGAGGTGTTGATGCGCCGCAGCACGCACCACAAAAAGGAGGAGGAAAGCGATGGCAATGACCGGCGTGCTGCGCCCGGGTCATGTCGCCCTGAGGGTGACGGATCTGGAAGCGGCGGTGAAACACTACGGACAGGTACTGGGCCTGATAGAGACCGGGCGGGACGCGCAAGGTCGCGTGTACTTCAAGGCCTGGGATGAACACGATCACCACAGCGTGGTGCTGCGCAAGGCGGATGCGCCAGGCATGGACTACATGGGCTTCCGTGTGGACAGCGAGGCGACGCTGGACCGTCTGGCGGCGGACATCGAAGGCAGCCGCCTGGCCACCGACCTGCAGTGGGTGCCGGCGGGCGAACACCTGCACACCGGGCGACGCTTCCGCTTCACGACGCCGACCGGCCACGCGATCGAGCTGTTCGCGACCAAGGACAAGGTGGGCAACGGCCTGCCTGACCTGAATCCTGATCCGTGGCCGGACGGTCTGGTGGGCATGCAGCCGACCCGCTTCGACCACTGCCTGCTGTATGGCGACGACGTGGATGGCACGGTGAAGCTGTTCACCGAGGTGCTGGGCTTCACCATCGCCGAGCAGGTGATGGGAGGCGACTTGATGGTGGGCGTGTTCCTGACCTGCTCGACCAAGCCGCACGACATCGCCTTCATCCGCAATCCGGAGAAAGGCAAGTTCCACCACTGCTCCTTCATCCTGGATACCTGGAATGACGTGCTGCGGGCGGCGGACATCATTTCGCGCAAGGACGTGTCGCTGGACATCGGCCCCACCCGGCACGGCATCACGCGCGGCGCGACGATCTACTTCTTCGATCCGTCGGGCAACCGCAACGAGGTGTTCTCCGGCGGCTACATCTACTACCCGGACAAGCCGGTTATCACCTGGACCACCGAAGACCTCGGGCGCGCGATCTTCTATCACGACCGCAAGCTCAACGACGCCTTCCTCAATGTGTACACCTGAGGCGAGCGTCATGGCGTCGGCATTCGACCCCTTCCGCAAGTACGTGCGCGTCACTGGCGAGCGCGACGACGGCTTCGTCGAGTTCGATTTCGCGCTCGGCGAGCCCGAACTGTTCGCCGAAATGATGCTCACGCGCGCCGCCTTCGAGGAGTTCTGCGCGGCGCAGGGCGTGGTCGTGCTCGACGCCGCCGGTACTGAACCGGCGTCGCCGGTGTCGGCCCGGCTCAACGACGTACTGAACGGCGGCCCGCGCTGAGCGCGGGTTCGACGGCACAAGAACACATCAGAGGAGACAGGCATGCAGATCGACCTGCGTACCGTATCAATCAAACCCGTGCGCCAGACCTATGGCCACATCGCACAGCGCTTCGGCGACAAGCCGGCGTCGCGCTACCAGGAAGGCAGCTTTGACGTGCAGCCGACCGCCAACTTCCACTATCGCCCGACCTGGGACCCGGACCGCGACATCTTCGACGTCACGCGCACGCAATTGAAGATGAAAGACTGGTACGCGTTCAAGGATCCGCGCCAGTACTACTACGGCGCCTGGACGCTGGCGCGAGCACGTCAGCAGGACACGGCCGAATCGAACTTCGACTTCGTCGAGTCGCGCAACCTTGGCGCCTTGTTGCCCGATGACGTTCGCCAGCTGGCACTCGACCTGCTGCTGCCGCTGCGCCACGTCGCCTGGGGTGCCAACATGAACAACTCGTCCATCTGCGCCTACGGCTATGGCACGACGATCACCCAGCCCTGCATGTTCCACGCGATGGACAATCTGGCGATCGCGCAGTACCTGACACGCATCGGCCTGCTGCTCGGCGACACCGCCTCGCTGGCCACCGCGAAGGAGCACTGGCTGTACGCCGCCGACTGGCAGGGTCTGCGCCGCTACGTCGAGGACTGCCTGGTGGTGCAGGACTGGTTCGAGCTGTTCGTCGCGCAGAATCTGGTGCTCGACGGCCTCGTGTATCCGCTGTTTTACAAGACCCTGGTCGAGGACGAACTGTCGCTGCGCGGCGGCACCGCGGTCGCCATGCTGACGCAGTTCATGACCGAGTGGTACGCCGAAGCCGCGAAGTGGGTCGATGCGCAGATCAAGACCGCCTGCGCCGAGTCGCCCGACAACGCAGCGCTGGTGCGCGGCTGGGTCAGCGCCTGGCAGGCGCGCGCACTGGAAGCCGTGATGCCGCTGGCGCAACGCGCGTTCGGCGAGCGTGCCGGCGCGGCGCTCGACGATCTCGCCACGCAGTTCGCCGCCCGCGTCGCCAAGTGCGGCGTGCCGGCCTGAGGTCGCGCCATGTCCAAGGTATTCATCGCGCTGCAGACCAACGACGACACGCGCCCGATCATCGAATCCATTCTGGCCGACAACCCGCACGCGGTGCCGGTCGAGTCGCCGGCGATGATCAAGATCGACGCCGAAGGTCACCTGACGGTGAAGCGCGCGTCGGTCTCCGAACTGATCGGCCGCGACTTCGACCTGCAGGAACTGCACACGCACCTGATATCGCTGTCCGGCCATATCGACGAGAGCGACGACGAGTTCACGCTGCACTGGGACAACTGATGGACAACTGATCCCGGCGCACGCGCCGAGGGAGAACCCGGGACACAGACGGCCGCCTGAACGGCCGCACCCGGATCTGTCATTGAGGAGAAACACAGATGGACATGCAGGTACCGAAGAAGAAGCTGGGCCTGAAGGAACGCTACACGCTGATGACCCGTGATCTGGCGTGGGACACCACCTATCAGACCAAGGAGAAGGTGTATCCGTACGCCGACTACGAAGGCATCAAGATTCATGACTGGGACAAGTGGGAAGACCCGTTCCGGCTGACCATGGACGCCTACTGGAAGTATCAGGCGGAGAAGGAACGCAAGCTCTACGCCATCATCGACGCCTACAGCCAGAGCAACGGCCATCTCGGCGTGACCGACGCGCGTTACCTGAATGCGATCAAGATCTTCCTGACCGCGGTGACGCCACTGGAATACATGGCCCATCGCGGCTTCGCCCACGTCGGTCGCGCCTTCCCCGGCGCCGGTGCGCGCGTGGCCTGCCAGATGCAGGCGATCGACGAAATGCGCCACGCGCAGACGCAGATCCACTCGCTGTCGAATTACAACAAGTACTACAACGGCTTCCACGACGCGCCGCACATGTTCGACCGCGTCTGGTACCTGTCGGTACCGAAGAGCTTCTTCGACGACGCGATCACCGCCGGCCCGTTCGAATTCATCGTGTCGGTCGGCTTCTCCTTCGAGTACGTGCTGACCAATCTGCTGTTCGTGCCCTTCGTGTCGGGTGCGGCCTACAACGGCGACATGGGCACCATGACCTTCGGCTTCTCGGCGCAGTCCGATGAGGCGCGTCACATGACGCTGGGACTGGAGTGCATCAAGTTCATCCTCGAACAGGACCCGGCCAACCTGCCCATCGTGCAGCGCTGGATAGACAAGTGGTGCTGGCGCGGCGTGCGCCTGCTGTCCATCGTCGCGATGATGATGGACTACATGCTGCCCAAGCGCGTCATGAGCTGGAAGGAAGCCTGGGAGATCTATTTCGAGGAGAACGGCGGCGCGCTATTCAAGGACCTCGCGCGCTACGGCATCAAGATGCCGGCCTGCGCCGAACAGATCCGCCAGGAGAAGGATCACCTGTCGCACCAGGTGTGGGCCACCTTCTACAACTACGGCGGCGCCACCGACTTCCACACCTGGATGCCGACCGAAGACGAAATGCAGTGGCTGTCGCAGAAGTACCCGGACACCTTCGACAAGTACTACCGGCCGCGCTTCGAGTTCTGGCGCGAACAGCAGGAAAAGGGCAATCGCTTCTACAACAAGACGCTGCCCATGCTGTGCCAGACCTGCCAGATTCCGATGCTGTTCACCGAGCCCGGCGACCCGACGAAGATCTGCTACCGCGAGCGCAGCTACAAGGGCAACAAGTACCACTTCTGCTCCGACCACTGCCAGCACATCTTCGACCACGAGCCGGAGAAGTACGTACAGGCCTGGCTGCCGGTGCACCAGATCTACCAGGGCAACTGCTTTCCCGAGGGCGCCGATCCGACCGCGCCCGGCTTCGATCCGCTGGCCGCGGTGCTGGAGTACTACCGGCTCAACGTCGGTCACGACAACGGCGAGTTCGAAGGTTCGGAGGACCATCGCAACTTCGAAGCATGGCGCGGCATGGCCAAGCGCAACGACTGAGGGGGACGACGACATGCAAGTCGCTGCAGTGAAGGACTACGTCGGCGTGCCGCGCGACGTGGTCGACAACTTCCACGGCAACCAGCTCGTCTATATCGGCTGGGATGATCATCTGATGTTCGCCGCACCGCTGGCCTTCCCCTTCCCGCCGACCATGCGCTTCGGCGACATCGTCGAGAAGGTGCTGCCCGGCGCCTACGGCTACCACCCGGACTGGGCCAGGATCGACTGGTCGAAGGTCGAGTGGATGAAGTCAGGAGAGCCGTGGACGCCGCACTTCAACCGCACGCTGGCGGAGAACGGCATCGGCCACAAGGACGCCATCCGCTTCCGCACGCCGGGCCTGACCGGCATAAAGGGGTCGTGCAGCTGATGGCTTACGCGCTGACCATAGAACCGCTCGGCCAGACGCTGGAGGTCGAGGACGACCAGACGGTGCTGGATGCCTGCCTGCGGGCGGGCATCTGGCTGCCGCACGCCTGCTGTCACGGCCTGTGCGCCACCTGCAAGGTGCAGGTGACCGACGGCGAGGTGGACCACGGCGAGGCGTCCGATTTCGCGCTGATGGACTTCGAGCGCGAGGAGGGCAAGACCCTGGCCTGCTGCGCGCGGCTGCAGAGCGACGTCACCATCGAGGCGGACATCGACGAGGAACCGGACGCGCGCAACATTCCGGTCGAGGATTTCCACGGTACGGTGAGCCGCATCGAACAGCTGACGCCGACGATCAAGGGCCTGTTCATCCGGCTCGACCGGCCGCTCGATTTTCAGGCCGGCCAGTACATCAATCTGGACATCGGCGCCGAGCCGGGCATGTCGCGCGCGTTCTCGCTCGCCAATCCGCCGACCACCGGCGACGAGGTTGAACTGAACATCCGTATCGTGCCCGGCGGCCGCGGCACCACCTGGATACACGAGTCGCTGCAGGTGGGCGACCGGGTGAAGCTGTCCGGCCCCTACGGCCGCTTCTTCGTGCGCGAGTCGGCCGCCAGGCCGCTCATCTTCATGGCCGGCGGCTCCGGGCTGTCCAGCCCGCGGTCGATGATTCTCGACCTGCTGGCCAGGGGCTACGCCCAGCCGATCACGCTCGTGTACGGCGCGCGCAATCGCGCCGAGCTGTACTACCACGACGACTTCGTCGCACTGGCTGCGGCACACGCGAACTTCAGCTATGTGCCGGCGCTGTCCGACGAGGCGGCGGGCAGCGACTGGGCCGGCTTCCGCGGCTACGCGCACGAGGCGGCGCTCGCGCACTTCCGCGAGGACTTCCGCGGCCACCAGGCCTATCTGTGCGGACCGCCGGTCATGATCGACGCCTGCATCAACGCGCTGATGCAGGGCCGGCTGTTCGAGCGCGACATCTTCACCGAGAAGTTCTTCTCGGCCGCCGATGCGCAGCAGGTGCGCAGCCCGCTGTTCAGGAAGATCTGACCATGGGGCGTTCGTACAGCATCGTGCTCGACGGCATCGGCCGCGAATATCTGTGTGCGGAAACGCAGAACGCGCTGCGCGGCATGGAGGCGCTCGGCGGCCGCGGCATCCCGGTCGGCTGCCGCCAGGGCGGCTGCGGCGTGTGCAAGGTGGAGGTGCTGTCCGGCACCTACACCGCTGGCGTCATGAGCCGCAGTGCAGTCAGCGAGGAGGACGAGCGCCGCCGGTGCGTGCTTGCCTGCCGTATCTATCCGACCAGCGACCTGCGGCTCAAGGTGATCGGCAAGATGGTGCGCAGCGTCGAGGCGCTGAAGCAGGAGGCGGCGAAAAAGGGCTGAAGTGGCGAGTCCCTGTGGGAGCGAGCTTGCTCGCGACAGGGCCGCTGCACGCCGCGTGCTTCGATCGCCGCCGAGATCGCGCGCAAGCTCGCTCCCACGGGAGGCTTGCTCGTGCCGCCGACAAGGAGTGCTTCCTGTGGGAGGGGCCTTGGCCGCGACGGGGCGGTCGAGGTTCGGCTACGCCCGCCGTCAGCGCTCGTTCGCCACCTTGCGGCTTGCCGATTTCTGCGCGAACTCCGGGACTTCGGACACCGTGTGAAAGGCCCGCGAGATGTCGGCGGTCAGCCGGCGGCTGCCTTCGTCGGGGTTCC
>NZ_JCANOT010000008.1:0-2498 GCF_059552495.1 Methyloversatilis sp. S146-33 | reverse complement strand
GGCGGAGAGCCTGGAAGAGCAGGCGCGTTCGCTGATGCGTGCGGTGGGGCAGTTCAAGCTGGACGAGGGCGGTCGTGTGGCGTCGTCGTTCGATGCAGTGCGCGAGGCGGCGAACAGCGAACCGGTGCTGCCGCGTTCGCGCGGTGGGGCGCTGGGCAAGGTCAAGCGCATCGCGCCGACGGCGCAGCCCGCCTTCGCTGAAGAGGAATGGGAAGAGTTCTGAGCGCGCGGCGACGCCACGCGAAACATCGATCAGCAGGGAGGCAGGAGAGTACGTCATGCGCATCAACTCGCCGGTGACCGGGCGTGAGGTCGAACTGACCGAGCGGCACAATCTCGTGTCGCGTACCGATCTGCAGGGGCGGATTACCTTCGCGAATCGCGATTTCGTCGAAGTGAGCGGTTTCGACGAGGCCGAGCTGGTCGGCCAGCCGCACAACATCGTGCGTCACCCTGACATGCCGCGCGAAGCCTTCGACGATATGTGGCGCTGCCTGAAGGCGGAGCGCCCGTGGACCGGTCTGGTCAAGAACCGCTGCAAGAACGGCGATCATTACTGGGTGCTTGCGAACGCGACACCGCTGCTGGAGAACGGCGTGGTGACCGGCTATATCTCGGTGCGCACGCGCGCCTCGCGCGAGCAGATCGCCGCGGCAGAGAGCGCCTACCGTGCCTTCGGTGAAGGTCAGGCCAAGGGCCTCGCGATCCGCGATGGCGTGGTGGTCCGGACCGGTTTCTCGCCGACACGTCTTGTTGCCGGCCTGAGCATCAAGGCGCGCATGTTCGCCATCGTCGGCATTCTCGGCCTGGCGATGGCGGGTATCGCCGCCACCGGCATGCAGGCGCTGCAGACCAGCGAATCCATCCTGAAGGTCGTTTATAACGATCGCGTCGTATCGACCCAGCAGCTCAAGGTGGTCGCCGACATGTATGCGGTGAACATCGTCGATACCGCGCACAAGGTGCGCAACGGCAACATCGATTTCGCCGCCGGCAGCAAGAACCTCGATCAGGCGCGTGACGCGATCGGCAAGAACTGGGACAGCTACCGCGCCAGCCAGATGACGGCGGAGGAGAAGACGCTGGTCGAGCAGGCCGTGCCGCTGATGAAGACCGCCGACGCGTCGATCGAACGTCTGGCCGCCATCATGGCGAACAAGGACATGGCGGCGCTGACCGCCTACACGGTGCAGGATCTGTATCCGGTGATCGATCCGATCTCCGGCAAGATCAGCGAGCTGGTCGATCTGCAGATCCGCGTTGCGGGTTCCGAGATCGAACACGTGCGCAGCGAATCGTCGTCGGCCTTCGCGGTCATGGCAGCGCTGCTCGCCGTGGGCGTGCTGATCGCAGCGGTCGGCGCCTGGCTGCTGCTGCGCTCGATCCTGCGGCCGATTGCAGACGTGAAGGCCATCGTCCGCCGCATGGCGGAGGGCCGGCTCGACGTCGAGGTGGAGACCACGCGCCGCGACGAGATGGTGGCCATCCTCGACGCGATGAAGACGATGAAGATCAAGCTCGGTGCCGACATGGCCGAGGAGCGCCGTGTGGCCGACGAGAACCTGCGCATCCGCGAGGCGCTCGATTCGGTCACCACCAATGTGCGCATCGCCGATCCGGACGGCAAGGTGCTTTATGCGAACAAGACGCTGCTCGACACGCTGCGCCGCACTGAAGCGGACATCCGCAGGAAGCTGCCGCAATTCTCGGCCGAGCGCTTCGTTGGCAGCGACATCACGGTGTTCTATGACGATCCGGAGGCGGCGCGCCGCCGCCTGGCCTCGCTGTCCAGCACGGTCAAGAGCGAGATCGTCATCGGCGGTCGCCTGTACCAGCTCACCACCAGCCCGATCACCAATGCAGCCGGTCAGCGACTGGGTTCGGTCGGCGAATGGCTGGACCGCACCGACGAGGCGGCTATCGAGAAAGCGGTGACCGACCTGGTGCGCAGCGCCGGCAACGGCGACTTCTCGCAGCGCCTGACGGTGGAGGGCAAGCAGGGCTTCTTCCGTCAGTTGGCCGAAGGGCTCAACGGACTGGTGCAGCAGGTTTCCGACGGTCTGGCCGATGTTGCCAACGTGCTCAACGCGATGGCCAGTGGCGACCTGAACCGCAAGATCGAGCGCGAGTACGCCGGCACCTTCGCGCAGCTGAAGGACGACACGAACACGACGGTGGACAAGCTGCGGGAGGTGGTCGGCCGGATCAAGGAATCGACGGAAGCGATCAACACCGCTGCGCGGGAGATTACGGCCGGCAATGCGGACCTGAGTTCGCGCACCGAAGAGCAGGCGAGCTCGCTGGAAGAGACGGCCAGTTCGATGGAAGAGCTGAACGCGACGGTGAAGCAGAACGCCGAAAGTGCGCAGAAGGCGAACGAGCTGGGTCGTCAGAGCAACGAAGCGGTGACGCGCGGCGCGGAGACGGTGAAGCGGGTGGTGTTGACGATGTCGGACATCCAGGACTCGAGCCGGAAGATCGCGGACATCATCGGCGTG
>NZ_JCANOT010000007.1:0-19106 GCF_059552495.1 Methyloversatilis sp. S146-33 | reverse complement strand
CCGGTGCGTGCTTGCCTGCCGTATCTATCCGACCAGCGACCTGCGGCTCAAGGTGATCGGCAAGATGGTGCGCAGCGTCGAGGCGCTGAAGCAGGAGGCGGCGAAAAAGGGCTGAAGTGGCGAGTCCCTGTGGGAGTGGCCTTGCTCGCGACAGGGCCGCTGCACGCCGCGTGCTTCGATCGCCGCCGAGATCTCGAGCAAGCTCGCTCCCACGGGAGGCTTGCTCATGCCGCCGACAAGGAGTGCTTCCTGTGGGAGCGCCCTTGGCCGCGACGGGGCGGGCGAGGTGCGGCTACGGCCGCCGTCAGCGCCCGTTCGCCACCTTGCGGCTTGCCGATTCCTGCGCGAACTCCGGGACTGCGGACACCGTGTGAAAGGCCCGCCAGATGTGGCCGGACAGCAGGCGGCTGGCTTCGTCGGCGTCGCGTGCGATGGCCGCCTTGAAGATCTGTTCGTGTTCTTCGTGCACGTCCTGCGGCACCGGCCGGTTCAGCACCGATATGCGGCGGTAGCGTTCCGACTGCCGGTACAGGATGGCCAGGAAGTGGCGGATCCAGCGCGAGCCGCAGGCGCCGATCAGCGTTTCGTGGAACACGCGGTTACGCTCTTCCCACTCGTTCACGCTGCCGTCCAGGTCGCCGGCGAGCTTTTCCTCGGCCCGGGTCAGCAGGTGGAACGCACTCACCAGATTGCCTTCCCACGCCTCGTCGCCGTGGGCAATGCTCTGCCGCAGCGCCTCGCTTTCCAGCATCACCCGCGTGCGCGTGATGTCCTCGAGGTCGGCCAGCGATATGGGCGCCACGCGGAAGCCGCGCTGACCCTGAGCGACCACCAGCGAGTCGCTCACCAGCAGCGCCAATGCCTCGCGCAGCGTGCCGGCGCCCACCTCGTACTCGTCCTTCAGGTGCTCGACCCGAAGCTTCGCACCGGGGGCGTGGCGGCCTTCGATGATGTCGCGCCGCAACTGCCGGTAGGCGCCATCGACCAGTGTCTTCGGCTCGTAGGCGTCGCCGTTGACCTGGAAGTCGCCGGTAATCAGCTGATCCATTTGATGTTTCCCTGAATGCCCACGCGGGTTGGGCGGGCATGTCGCCATTCTAGTTCCGAACTTTCTCCGTGAAAAGCCAAAAATCTCGAGAAAAAACGTTGACGTCGAGATAATCGTTTTATATCGTTAAGTCCATCGAATATCGATGAGTGAGAGGTCGCGATACAGCGGCCCGGCGGAGGAGACGACATGGACGTGGCAGCACGGCAATCGACAGTGAGCTGGGAGGCGGCATCGGCGGCGGTCAGCGCGGCGGTGGCGCACGCGGCGTCCGTCGGCGCCTGCGTCAATGCAGCGGTGGTCGATCGCGCCGGTCAGCTGGTGTCCTTCCTGCGCATGCCGGGCGCCCCGCTGCACTCGGTCGATATCGCGATCGACAAGGCCTATACCGCCGCCAGCTTCGGCCTGCCGACCGGCGACTGGGCGGCCGCCCTCTCCTCCCATTCCGACGCAGTCCGCCAGGGGCTGCCGCTGCGCCCGCGCATGGTCATGTTCGGCGGCGGCCTGCCGCTGGTGGTGGCCGGCGAGCGCATTGGCGGCATCGGCATTTCCGGTGGCTCCGAGGCGCAGGACGAGGACTGCGCCCGCGCCGCGCTCGCAGCGCTCGGCTTGACCTCGGCGCGCTGACGCGCCGCTCCAACAAGAAAGAGATCGATGAAACAGATCAGCCACTTCATCAACGGCGAGTTCGTCGCCGGCCGCGAAGGCCGCCGCTTCGACAAGCGCTCGCCGCTGGACAACCGCGTCATCGCCTCGGTCAGCGAAGCCGGGCGCGACGAGGTGAATGCGGCGGTCGCCGCAGCGCGTGCCGCGCTCGAAGGACCGTGGGGCCGCATGACGGTGACCGAACGCACCGAACTGCTGTACGCGGTCGCCAATGAAATCAACCGCCGCTTCGACGACTTCGTCGCCGCCGAGGTGGCCGACACCGGCAAGCCGGTCAGCCTCGCCAGCCACCTCGACATTCCGCGCGGTGCGGCCAACTTCAAGATCTTCGCCGACGTGGTCAAGAACGTGCCGGGCGAGTTCTTCGAAATGGCGACGCCGGACGGCCGCGGCGCGATCAACTACGCGCTGCGCAAGCCGGTCGGCGTGGTCGGCGTGGTGTGTCCGTGGAACCTGCCGCTGCTGCTGATGACCTGGAAGGTCGGCCCTGCACTGGCCTGCGGCAACACCGTGGTGGTGAAGCCGTCGGAAGAGACGCCGCAGACCGCGGCGCTGCTCGGCGAAGTGATGAACGCGGTCGGCATGCCTGCCGGCGTCTACAACGTGGTGCACGGTTTCGGGCCGGATTCGGCCGGCGAATTCCTGACCACCCACCCGGGCGTCAATGCCATCACCTTCACCGGCGAGACGCGCACCGGCGAAGCCATCATGAAGGCGGCCGCCGGCGGCGCGCGGCCGGTGTCGCTGGAAATGGGTGGCAAGAACCCGGCCATCGTGTTCGCCGACTGCGACTTCGACGCCGCCATCGCCGGCACGCTGCGTTCGGCCTTCGCCAACTGCGGTCAGGTCTGCCTCGGCACCGAGCGCGTCTATGTCGAGCGCCCGCTGTTCGAGCGCTTCGTCGCCGCGCTGAAGCAGGGCGCCGAGGCGCTGGTCATGGGCCGGCCGGAGGACGAAGCCACCGGCATGGGTCCGCTGATCTCGGCCGAGCACAAGCAGAAGGTGCTGTCCTACTACCGCCGCGCGGTGGAAGAGGGCGCCACCGTTGTCACCGGCGGAGGCGTACCGGACATGCCGGGCGAACTGGCGAACGGCGCCTGGGTGCAACCGACCATCTGGACCGGCCTGCCGGAGACCGCCGCCGTTGTGCGCGAGGAAATCTTCGGCCCGTGTTGCCACATCGCGCCCTTCGACCGCGAAGAGGACGCGATCCGCATGGCCAACGACACGAACTACGGCCTCGCCGCGTCTGTATGGACGTCCGACATCACGCGCGGCCACCGCGTCGCGGCCGCGCTCGACACCGGTCTGGTGTGGGTGAACTCCTGGTTCCTGCGTGACCTGCGCACGCCTTTCGGCGGCGCCAAGCAGTCGGGCATCGGCCGCGAAGGCGGCGTGCATTCGCTCGAGTTCTACACCGAGCTGAAGAACGTGTGCGTGAAGCTGTGAGGACCGCCGACATGAACGCACCGCTGAATCCGGAAATCGCCCGCAGCATCGTCGCTGCCGGCATCACCACCAACTATCACGACCTGGGCAGCGGCTTTCCAGTGCTCATGCTGCACGGCTCCGGCCCCGGCGTCAGCGCCTGGGCGAACTGGCGGCTGGTCATGCCTCAGCTTGCCGAACGCGCCCGCGTGATCGCGCCGGACATGGCCGGTTTCGGCTACACCGAGCGCCGCCCGGACCTCCGCTACGACATGGATACCTGGGTCGCCCAGGCCGTCGGCATGCTGGATGCACTCGGCATCGAACGCGCCGATCTGGTCGGCAACAGCTTCGGCGGCGGTCTGGCGCTGCAGGTCGCCATCCGTCACCCCCACCGCATCCGCCGCCTGGTGCTGATGGGCAGCGTCGGCGTGCGCTTCGACATCACGCCGGCGCTCGACGCGGTATGGGGCTACACGCCGTCGATCGAAACCATGCGCGGCCTGCTCGACCTGTTCGCCTACGACCGTTCGCTGGTGAATGACGATCTGGCCAAGCTGCGCTACGAAGCCACCATCCGCCCGGGCTTCCAGGAGTCTTTCGCGTCCATGTTTCCGGCGCCGCGCCAGCGCTGGGTCGATGCCATGGCCAGCAATGTCGAGGACATCAAGGCGCTGCCGCACGAAACGCTGGTGATCCACGGCCGCGAGGACCAGGTCATCCCGCTCGACACCTCGCTCACGCTGGCGCAGTGGATACCGAACGCGCAGCTGCACGTGTACGGCAAGTGCGGCCACTGGACGCAGATCGAGCACGCCGCGCGCTTCGCGCGTCTGGTCGGCGACTTTCTAAACGAATCCAATTGAACGGGCCACGGACATGATGCAAGCCGACAAGATCCAGCGCTATGGCGACGAGCTGTACGCCGCGCTCACCACCCGCGAAACCGTGGCGCCGCTGACCAGCCGCGAGCCGGACATCACGATCGAGGACGCCTACCACATCCAGCAGCGCATGATTTCGCGCCGGCTGGACGCTGGCGAGCGCATCGTCGGCAAGAAGATCGGTGTCACCTCGAAGGTGGTGCAGAACATGCTGAACGTGCACCAGCCGGACTTCGGCTACCTGCTCGACGGCATGATCTACAACGAGGGCGAGTCGATCGCCGCCAACTCGCTGATCCAGCCGCGCGCCGAAGGCGAGATCGCCTTCATCCTCAAGCACGACATCATGGGCCCCGGCGTCACTGGCGCCGACGTGCTGCGTGCCACCGAGTGCGTGATGCCCTGCTTCGAAATCGTCGATTCGCGCATCCACGAATGGAAGATCCGCATCCAGGACACGGTGGCCGACAACGCGTCGTGCGGCGTGTTCGTGCTCGGCGACCGCGCGGTGTCGCCGCGCAATCTCGACCTCGGCCTGTGCGGCATGGTGCTGGAACTGAATGGAGACATCGTCGGCACCGGCGCCGGTGCCGCCGCGCTCGGCCATCCGGTCAACGCCGTGGTGTGGCTGGCGAACACGCTGGGCCGGCTCGGCATTCCGCTCAAGGCGGGCGAAGTGATCCTGTCCGGATCGCTCGCTGCCCTTATTCCGGTCAAGGCGGGCGACAGCCTGCGCATCGCCATCGGTGGCCTCGGCGGCTGCTCGGTGCGTTTCGTCTAGGTCTGACGCCATGGCACGCATCGCACCCCTCTCGATCGAGTCCACGCCGGACATGGCGGCCGACTTCGCCTTCTTCGAGCGCACGCTCGGCTTCGTGCCGAACAGTCTGCGCACGATGGCCTACCGGCCGGCGCTGGCCAAGGGCCTGATCGCGCTGAGCCGTGGGGTGTATGACCCGGCGGGCGAGGTCGATCTGGGCTTCAAGCGCCTGGTCGGTCACGTCGCCAGCATGGCGGCCGGCTGCCTGTACTGCCGTGCGCACACCGCCACCAGCGCGCTGCGCCACGGCGTGGCCGAAGAAAAGATGGCGGCCATCGCCGACTACCGGACCAGCCCGCTTTTTTCGGATGCCGAACGCGTGGCGCTCGATTTCGCGCTGGCCGCGGCCAGCCAGCCTAACGACGTGACGGACGAACTGTTCGCCCGCCTGCGTGCGCACTGGAACGAGGGCCAGATCGTCGAGCTGCTCGGTGTGATCGCGCTGTTCGGCTTCTTCAATCGCTGGAACGATTCCCTGGCAACGACGCTTGAGTCCGAGCCCCTTCAAACCGCCGGCAGCGTGCTCGCGAACACCGGCTGGACGGCCGGCAAGCACGCCGCCGGAGACGAGGACATCCCCGCATGAACAAGATCAAGTGTGCATTGATCGGGCCGGGCAATATCGGCACCGACCTGCTGTACAAGCTCAAGCGCAGCCCGGTGCTGGAACCGGTCTGGATGGTCGGCATCGACCCGGCGTCGGAAGGCCTGGCGCGCGCCCGTGACATGGGCATCAAGACCACCAGCGACGGCGTGGACGGCCTGCTGCCGCACGTCAAGGCGGACGGCATACAGATCGCCTTCGACGCCACCAGCGCCTACGTGCATGCCGAGAACTCGCGCAAGCTCAATGCGCTGGGCGTGATGATGATCGATCTGACGCCGGCCGCCATCGGCCCCTTCTGCGTGCCGCCGGTGAACCTGAAGGAACATGTCGGCAAGCGCGAAATGAACGTGAACATGGTCACCTGCGGTGGCCAGGCGACGATCCCGATGGTGGCGGCGGTGTCGCGTGTGCAGAAGGTGAGCTACGGAGAGATCGTCGCCACCGTGTCCAGCCGCTCGGTCGGTCCGGGCACGCGCAAGAACATCGACGAATTCACCCGCACCACGTCCGGCGCCATCGAGCGCGTCGGCGGTGCCGCGAGGGGCAAGGCCATCATCGTGATCAACCCGGCAGAGCCGCCGCTGATCATGCGCGACACCATCCACTGCATCACCGAATCGGCGCCGCGCGCGGCCGAGATCGAGGAGTCGGTGCACGACATGATCCGCCAGGTGCAGGCCTATGTGCCGGGTTACCGCCTGGTCAATGGCCCGGTGATCGACATGGACACCCACCGCGTGTCCATCTTCATGGAAGTCGCCGGCCTCGGCGACTACCTGCCGAAGTACGCCGGCAATCTCGACATCATGACCGCCGCCGCCGCGCGCACGGCCGAGATGTTCGCCGAAGAAATCCTCAACGGCTCGCTTTCGCTCGAGCCCATCCCCGCTTGAGCGCAAAGGACACGACCATGAATCTCAAGGGCAAGAAGGTCACGCTGCACGACAACACGCTGCGCGACGGCATGCATCCGAAGCGCCACCAGATCACGCTGGACCAGATGCTGGCGGTGGCGCGCGGCCTCGACGAGGCGGGCATGCCGCTGATCGAGGTGACGCACGGCGACGGCCTCGGTGGCGCATCGGTGAACTACGGCTTCCCGCTGCACAGCGACGAGGAGTACCTCTCCACCGTCATCCCGGCGATGAAGAACACCAAGGTGTCGGCGCTGCTGCTGCCCGGCATCGGCACCGTCGACCACCTGCGCATGGCGCACGAACTGGGCGTGCACACGATACGCGTGGCCACCCACTGCACCGAAGCCGACGTGTCTGAACAGCACATCGGTCTGGCGCGCAAGCTGGAGATGGACACCGTGGGCTTCCTGATGATGGCCCACATGATCGAGCCGGACAGACTCGTCGCGCAGGCGAAGCTGATGGAAAGCTACGGCGCCAACTGCGTCTATGTGACCGACTCCGCCGGCTACATGCTGCCGGACGACGTGACGGCGCGCGTCACCGCGGTGCGCCAGGCCTTGCGCCCGGAAACCGAGATCGGTTTCCACGGCCACCACAACATGTCGATGGGCGTGTCGAACTCGCTGGCTGCAATCGAAGCCGGCGCCACCCGCATCGACGGCTCGACCAACGGTCTGGGCGCCGGTGCCGGCAACACGCCGCTGGAAGTGTTCGTCGCGGTGGCCAACCGCATGGGCATCGAAACCGGTGTCGATCTGTACCGCATCATGGACGTGGCCGAAGACCTGGTGCTGCCGATGATGGAGCACCTGGTGCGCATCGACCGCGACTCGCTGACGCTGGGCTACGCCGGCGTCTATTCCTCCTTCCTGCTGTTCGCCAAGCGCGCCGGCGCCAAGTACGGCATCGCGCCGCGCGACATCCTGATGGAACTGGGCCGCCGCGGCATGGTGGGCGGGCAGGAGGACATGATCGAGGACACTGCGATCACGATGGCGCGCGAGCGCGCCGCTGCTGTGGCGGGGGTCTGAGCGATGAACCTCGACCGCATCACCATCGCGCTGCTCGCCGAGCGCCTCGAAAACTGCGAGCTGGAAGCGCGCGACACCACCAAGATCACCGACGACCACCCGGACATGGACTGGGAGGACGCCTACGCGGTGCAGGACGCGATCCGCGCCCGCAAGCTGGCGCGCGGCGCGCGCATCGTCGGCCTGAAGGCCGGACTTACCTCGCGCGCCAAGATGAAGCAGATGGGCGTCGAAGACCCGGTATTCGGCTTCCTGGTCGATGACTTCGCAGTCGCCGACGGCGGCGACATCGATACGACGAAGCTCATCCACCCCAAGGTCGAGCCGGAAATCGCTTTCGTCACCAAGGCACCGCTGAAGGGCCCGGGCTGCCACATCGCCGCCGTGCTCGCCGCCACCGACTTCGTCGTTCCGGCGATCGAAATCATCGATTCGCGCTACCGCGATTTCAAGTTCGACCTGAAGAGCGTGGTCGCCGACAACTGCTCGTCGTCGCGCTTCGTGGTCGGCGGTACCGCGACGCCGGTCGAGGGCCTGGACCTGCGCACGCTGGGCGTGGTGCTGGAAAAGAACGGGCAGCCGGTGGCGCTCGGCGCCGGTGCCGCGGTGCTCGGTCACCCGGCGGCGGCCATCGCCATGCTGGCCAACATGCTGGGCCGCCGTGGCGAAGAGATCCCGGCCGGCACGCTCATCCTGTCCGGCGGCATCACCGAGGCGGTCGCGGTGGCAGCCGGCGACAGCGTGAGTCTGCGCATCCAGTCGCTCGGTTCGACCAGCGTCCGCTTCGTCTGACCGCCCTTCGCCTTCCAGGAGAAACGACACATGCCATTCGCACAGATCAACCTGATCGAAGGCCGGACCGAGGACCAGAAGCGCGCCGTCATCGAGAAGGTGACGCAGGCGCTGGTCGAGGCGGTCGGCGCACCGCGTGAAGCGGTGCGCGTGATGATCGTCGAGGTACCCAGTTCGCATTGGGGCATCGGCGGCGTCAGCGCCAAGGACCTCGGGCGCTAGCCGCGCACCGCCCCACGACGTAGCCCATCGACGACCCGGCCGCAGAGCCGGGCAAGGAGGAGAAATACATGAACCATCACGGATTCAGGGCGCTGGCCGTCTGTGCCGCGCTCACCTCGCTCGCAACCGGCTGCACCCAGGCGCCCGACCTGTCGGCCGCGCGCGCCGAGGCGCAGAAGCCGGTGCAGCGCTACGACGCCATCCAGGCGCTGGCCGCGCACGGCGACAAGGTCGCTGCCGGCACCCGCAGCGGTGCGGTGCTGGTGTCTTCGGACGGCGGCCGCAGCTGGAATCGACAGCCCATCGCCGGGCCGTCGTCGATCACCGGCATGGACGTGTGCCCGGACGGTCGCTTCATTGCCATCGATTTCTACCGGAAGGTGTGGACGGCCGATGCCCAGCTGTCCGCCTGGACCGCCCAGCCACTGGAGGCACCGCACACCGCGCTGGCCGTGCATTGCGACCGTCAGGGCCGCTGGTGGGTCGCGGGCAGCGGCGCGCTCATCGTGCGCAGCGACGACCTGGGCAAGAGCTGGCAGAAGACCGACCTGCAGGAAGACCTGCAGATCACCACGGTGCAGATGGTCGATGAGTTGAACGGCTTTGCCACCGGCGAATTCGGCACCGTCGTGGTCACCACCGACGGCGGCGCGACCTGGGCCAAGCGCGGCGCGCTGCCCGAGGAGTTCTATCCCTACGCGGCGCTGTTCGTGTCGGCCAGTGAAGGCTGGGTCAGCGGGCTGGCCGGGCAGGTCGTACACACCACCGACGGCGGCCTGACCTGGACGCCGCAGCTGAATCGGGCCGGCGCACCGCTGTATCGCATCTTCATGCATGCCGGCGCACCGCACGCGGTCGGTGCCGGTGGCGCGGTGGTGCGTCTGCAGGGCGAGGAATGGGTGGCCGTGGCCTACCCGGACGCCCGACCGGTGCCGCTCGCCGCCGGCACCTCGGTTGCCGCGAACAACACCCTTCTGATCGGCGGGCCGGGTGGCCTGCTGCGTGCCATCGCCGACGGTGGCTCATCCAAACCCGGAGCAGCGAAATGATCGCCCCGATCCGCAAGTCCATCACCCACATGCTGCACAAGGCCGAAGAGTGGATCTTCGCCAATCCGAAGATCGTGCTCAGCCTGATCTTCCTGGTCACGCTGGCCTTCGCCGCCGCGCTGCCCAAGCTGCGCATCTATTCCGACTTCTCCGACCTGCTGCCGCAGGAGCACAGCTACATCCAGACCTACAACCGCATCAAGGAGAACTTCGGCGGCGCCAACATGATCGTGATGGCGATCGAGGTCGAGCAGGGCACGATCTTCAACAACGACACGCTGAAACTGGTGCATGAGGCGACGCAGGGCGTGGACAACCTGCCCAGCGTGAACCATAACCTGGTGTCCTCGCTGACCCACCGCACCGCGCGCAAGGTGTTCCTGTCGCCCGAGGGCAGCTTCGTGTCGCAGCCCTACTACGACCCGGCAAAGACCTACTCGGCGGACGAACTCGCGCAGATGCAGCGCGACGTGATCGCCAATCCCAACCTCTATGGCCTGATGGTGTCGCCAGACTTCAAGGCGGCGCTGATCAAGGCGCAGCTCAACGAGAGCGAACTCGACTACGTCGAAACCTTCGCCGCGCTGCAGACCGTGCGCGACACGCTGGCGCGCGAAGGCCACAAGGTGCACGTGACCGGCAATCCGGTGCTGACCGGCTGGGTCTATACCTACCTCGACCAGATCGTGCAGATCCTCGCGTGGACGCTGGCGCTGCTGGCGACGCTGCTGATCGTCTACTTCCGCCGCCTGTACGGCATCGCGCTGCCGCTGCTGGGCATCGCGCTGTCGTCGATCTGGGGCCTCGGTTTCATGGCGCTGGCCGGCATCAACCTCGAACCGCTGTCGCTGCCGATTCCGTTCCTGATCGCCGCCCGCGCCACCTCGCACGGCGTACAGCTGGTGGTGCGCTACTACGAAGAACTGGCCATCGTGAAGAACGGCAGGCAGGCGGCGCGCAACGCGCTCGATGCGCTGTTCCGCCCGGGCTCGCTGGCCATCATCGTCGATGCGGTGGGCATTGCCGTGCTGGTGCTCGGTGCCGCGCCGTTCAACTACAAGCTCGGCCTGGCCGCCGGCTTCTGGGGCTTCTCGGTCATCTTCACGGTGCACTTCATGGTGCCGCTGGCGCTGACCGTGCTGCCGCAGCCGAAGACGATGGAGAACGCCAACGAGGGCGTGCGCAACTTCCTCGGCAACGCGATGGCGCGTACCGGCGGTACCGACGGCGGCGCGCGCGCCATCCTGTTCGCCTCGCTTGCCTGCGTGGTGGTCGGCAGCTGGTACGTGGCCAAGGTGCAGCTCGGCGAGTCCGAGCCGGGCAGCCCGCTGCTGAACCGCGACCACGACTACAACGTGTCGACGGCGGCCATCAACACGCTGTTCCCGGGCTCGGAAGAGCTGCACATCGTCGCCCGCACCGAAGAGAAGGGTGGCATCAAGCGACCCGAGGTGATGCACGCGATCGAGCGCTTCCAGGCGCACATGCTGTCCGACCCGACGCTGGGCGGTGCGCGTGCGCTGCCGGGCGTGGTGCGCGTGGTGAACCAGCTCACCCACAACGACGATCCGCGCTGGGCGCAGATCCCGGATAACGCCGACGAGGTGGGCGGCCTGATGTTCGCCTACATGGCGTCCAGCCCGATTCCGGGTGCGCTGAAGGAGTACATCAGCCCGGACGAGAACGAAGCCAACATGGTGTTCTTCTACAAGGACCACCAGGCGGAAACGATCAACCGGGTGGTCGCGCTTGCGGAGGAGGGCAAGGCGCGCATCGAGGCCGAGGTGCCGGGCCTGAAGATAGAACTGGGCGGCGGCATCATCGGCGTCACCGCGGCGGCCAACCAGGCGCTGCACACCGATCACATGATCATCATTCCGGCGGTCATGCTGCTGGCCTTCTTCCTGGTGATGGCCTATTACCAGTCGCTGCACGCCGGCTGGCTGATGGTGCTGCCCATGCTGTTCGCCACCGTCATGACCTACGCCTACATGGGCTGGGCCAACATCGGCATCAGCGTGAACACGGTGCCGGTGATCGCGGTCGGCGTCGGCGTCGGCATCGACTACGCGGTGTACTTCATGGACCGCATCCGCGAGGAAATGGCGGTCACCCGCAACATCCATCGCGCCGTCGTCAATGCGGTCGCCACCACCGGCTACGCCGTGTCCTTCACCGCCGCGACGCTGATCGCCGGCGTCGTCATGTGGATCTTCATGTCCGACCTGCGCTTCCAGTCGGATGCCGCTGTCCTGCTGTCCTTCATGCTGGTCGTCAATGCGCTGGCCGCGATGCTCATCGTGCCTGCCTGGTGCGTGGTGTTCCGCCCGCACTTCGTGGTGGCCACCCACTACGACGAAGACGGCGTGCTGGAAGAGGACGACGCCCCGCGCGAGGTCGCCCGCGCGGCGGCCTGACCGAAAGCTTCAACCCGCCGGGCGGGTGTCCGTCCGCCCGGTCAAGACAGAGAGAGTCAGCAGTGCGATAGCAGGACAAACAGGAGGAGGACAAGGTGGACACATACAAGAAGAGGAGCCACCTCGCGGCCCGTGTCGGGCTGGGAGGGGTACTGTGCGCACTCGCCGCACTGAACGCGATCGCGCAGGACAACCTGCCCGACCTGGGCAGCAGCAACAGCAAGTGGAAGGTGGATGTCTATTACGAGAACGACACCCGCTTCCGCGGCAAGGACAACACCGAGCGCACGGTCGGGCTGTCGAAGTTCCGCAACACGGTGCAGGTCGAGGCTGACAAGGATCTGGGCAACGGCTGGGAACTGCACGGCGTGCTGCGCGGAACCTGGGACGGCGTCTATCGCCTCAACGACGACCAGTACGGCAAGGAGGCGGGCGGCGCGATCACGCTCGACTCGACGACGCCGGGCGGCACCATCTCCAGCCCGCATGGCGGCGGCCCGATCAACAACGCGTCCGGCCCGCCGGGGAACGTGTTCGGCTTCAGTACGGTGGCCAATCCGAATGACGGCCTGCGCGTGCTCGGCGACCGCTGGCACGACGTCGAGGGTGGCGTCGCTTTCGGCGTGCCGGTGCGTCCCTGCGATTACGACAATCGCGGCTGTGCCGACTTCGGCGGCTATGGCGACAAGAAGCGCTCGGAACTGGAATCGCCGGAGTTCAATTCGCGGCTCGACTTCCTGCGTGAGGCCTACGTCAAGAAAACCTTCGCACTGGACGATCAGCGCTCCATCTTCCTGAAGGTGGGCAAGCAGCAGGTGGTGTGGGGCCGTACCGACCTGTTCCGCGTGCTTGACGTGATCAACCCGGTCGACTACTCGCGCAACAACATCTACGACGAGCTGGAAGACATCCGCATTCCGATGTGGATGGTGCAGGCCGAGTACCGCATGGGCGGCAGCGAGTCGATGCAGGAGCGCAACCTGCAGGTGGTGTGGAATTTCGACAAGTTCCGGCCGAACAACCTCGGTCAGTGCGGCACGGCCAACACAATACTCGACGCCGGCTGCTTCTTCCGCGGCATGAAGAACCTGTGGGACAACGGCGGTACGGTGGCCAACTTTGCCAACGTCGCGCCCGACACCTTCCTTGCCACCGACTTCGGTCCGGGCCAGATCGGTCTGAACGAGATCAATCTGCCCGGCTGGAAGCTGAAGAACACCCAGCTCGGCGTTAAGTACGAGGGCGTGACCCAAGGGGGCCTGTCCTTCTCGCTGAACGCGCTCACCTATCGCTCGCAACTGCCCAGCCTGCGCGGCGCCAAGCGATCGACGAACGCCTTCAATGCCGAGTTCCGCGAGTACTGGCCCTACCTGATCTCGTTCGACATGTACTTCCCGCGCGTGAACCTGATCGGCGGTTCGATGGACTTCGAGTGGGAAGCGGCGAACGCGGCGGTGCGCATCGAAGCGGCCTATACCAATGGCGAAGAGTTCGCGAACACCGCCAAGCCCGAGCTGTACTCGTCCAACGACGTGTTCCGGGCGGTCATCGGCATCGACCGGCCGACCTTCATCCCCTTCATCAACCCGCGCCGCACCACGCTCATTTCCGGTCAGCTGTTCTACCAGCACATTTTCGACCACGTCGAACGCGACGGCGCGCTGGGCAAGGTGGGCATGCCGGACTGGGAAGACAACGTGATCGGCACGCTGCTGATCAAGGCCTTCCTGAAGAACGACCGCCTGAGTCCGCAGATCATCTTCGCGCATGACTTCCGCGCGCAGGCGACGGTGGCCGCGCCGCAGGTCGAATGGCTGCTCAGCGACAACCTGAAGTTCGCCATCGGCGCCAACGTGAAGCTCGGCAGCGACAACGATCGCTACAAGTTCGACGACTGCCGCGGCTGCAACCCGTGGCCGCCCTTCACCGCCGGCCCGAACTACCCGGGCAATCCGGCGCAGG
Source organism: Methyloversatilis sp. S146-33 (assembly GCF_059552495.1). Next base: position 5,260 of record NZ_JCANOT010000007.1, on the reverse strand, counting down.
CCTTTTCGCGCGGTCTGGGCGGGCTGGAACCGCTGGGCCGCTTCCGCGCCGGCCCGATCGGCGCCGCCTGGGCCGAAGACGAAATCTACGCAACCCTCCGCTACAAGTTCTGACCATCCACCGCAGTGCCGGGGCGCGCGCCCCGGCTTCACAGGAGACGCACGCAATGAACAAGCTACTCGCCGCCGGCCTGCTCGCAGCCGGACTGTGCACCCAGGCCTTCGCCGCCAGCGAAGCCGATGTCGAAAGCGCTTTCGAGCCGTACAAGAAGGGCTTTCCGACCTTCCCCGGCCTCAGTGCCGGCATGACCATCAACAAGGACAACGTCGACCAGTTCAAGGACGCGCTGGACGCCGGCATGTACATGGTGATCAAGAACGGCTGGTACCAGATCAAGGTCGGCGAGACGCTGAGCTTTCCGAACCCCAAGGGCTATGTCGAGGCCACCCGCAAGAACCTGAACAAGACCAAGCTGGGCGCCAAGACGGGCGAAATCGAAGGCTTTGCCGGTGGCCGTCCCTTCCCGGAAGAGCCGAGCACTTCCGACCCGCGCGCCGGCGAGAAGGTGGCGTGGAACTTCAAGTACGGCGCGAACTGGGGCGACAACGCCGCCATCCACCCGTTCTACTGGAAGTACCGCAACATGACGACCGGCCAGCTCGAGCGGACGCTGAAGTTCAACTTTTTCTTCCTGAACTTCAAACACCGTACCGACCACGCGCCGACACCCGAAGTGACGCCGAACGCAGCCAACCTCTATCGCGCCATCTACGCCCAGGTGCTGGAGCCGCAGGATCTGAAGAACACGCAGCTGCTCATCCAGAAGTACGAGGACGACACCAAGTTCGACGATGCCTACCTCTACCTCGGCTTCCAGCGCCGCGTGCGCCGGCTGGCGGCAGGGCAGGTGACCGATTCCTTCCTCGGCTCCGACCTGATGATCGAGGACTTCGAAGGCTACGAAAGCCGCGTGTCCGACATGCAGTGGAAATTCGTCGGCACGAAGAACCTGCTGATGCCCTACTACAAGCACAACGACATGAAGCTGTCGGACGAATTCAAGGAAGAGGACGGCTACAAGTACGTGAGCTTCACCGGTCAGGGCGAGTGCTTCCCCGACATCACCTGGCAGTTGCGCAAGGTACACATCGTCGAGGCGGTGCCGGTCAACAGCAACCATCCGGTCGGCAAGCGCATCATGCATTTCGACGCCCAGGTCTATGGCGCCTCGCGCACGCTGGTGTATGACCGCAAGGGCGAACTGTGGAAGAGCTGGACCATCGGCAAGGCGCACCCGGACTTCCACCTGCCGATCAACAAGGGCACCGGTGTTGCGCTCGACGATTCCTTCTCGATGGTGGACGTGCAGGCCAAGCACTGCACGACCGGCCAGTTCAAGGGCAAGGTCGATCCCAAGCTGAGCCCGGCCAACCTGTTCCAGGTGCAGAACATGCGCGGCGGCAACTGATGCCCGCCCCCTCACGCGTGTCCGCGTGAGGCCAAAGATGATGTGAGCGGTACTCCTCGTTCCCGGTCCGCCGGGACACGCCCCGACACGGCCCCCCGTGCCGGGGCTTTTTTTCGCCTACGCCTGCGCACGCCGACGCGCTCGTGAAGTCGTTTCCGCATTTGACGAAATCCTGATTTCCGATATCCGGAAGTCGGGGCAGGGCGGTTCAGGCGAACAACGTCCGTTCTGAACAAATCCTTTCGAATCAGTGGTGTGCGTACATGCGCGCCCTTGGCATGCTCGTTGCAAATCCGGAGTCTGCGCGGCGCTGAACCCGTGCAACACAAGAACATCCGGAGGAAGAATGCAGCATTGTCCGAACGGCGCGCGCCCGTCGCCTGCCCAGACCGAAGGCGCCGAGGCATGAGCGCGCCCGACATCCCGGTCGTCGTCACCCGCCACGCGCGCGTCGCCGACGACATCGTCCACATCGTGCTCGAATCGCCGGCCGGCACCCCGTTGCCGGCCTTCGCGGCCGGTGCCCACATCGACGTCGAACTGCCGAACGGCCTGGTGCGCCAGTACTCGCTGCTCGGCGATCCGGCGCAGTCACGACAGTACGAGCTCGGGGTGCTGCGCGAGGCGAGCGGCCGCGGCGGCTCGCGCAGCGCGCACGACGATCTGGGCGCCGGCATGCGCATCCGCATCGGCGCACCGCGCAACCTGTTCGCGCTGGTGCCGGCGCGCCGTTCGCTGCTGTTCGCAGGTGGCATCGGTATCACGCCCATGCTGGCGATGGCGCAGCAGCTGGCGCACGGCCGCTCCGACTTCACCTTGCACTACTGCGCCCGCACGCCGGCGCGCGCTGCCTTCCTCGACCGGCTGCGCGACGCGCCCTGGGCCGACCGCGTACGCCTGCATTTCGACGACGGCGACCCGCGGCAGAAGCTGGACGCCGCTACCGTGCTGGCCGCACCTTCGACCGACACCCATCTCTACGTCTGCGGGCCGAAGGGCTTCATGGACCACGTGATCGGCAGCGCCCGTGCGGCCGGCTGGGCCGACGCGAACATCCACGCCGAGTCCTTCGCCGCGACCGACGGCGCGCGCAGCGGCGATCAGGCCTTTGTCGTGCAGCTCGCACGCAGCGGTCGCGTCGTGCCGGTGGCCGTCGGGCAGACGGTGGCGGCGGCACTGGCCGCGCACGACGTCGAGGTGCCGCTGTCCTGCGAACAGGGCATCTGCGGCACCTGCGTGACGCGGGTGCTGGCCGGCCAACCGGATCACCGCGACATGTATTTCAGCGACGCCGAGCGGGCGGCGAACGACTGCTTCACGCCCTGCTGCTCGCGCTCGAAATCCGCCGTGCTGGTGCTCGATCTCTGATCGGCGGCCGCAGGCGCATCCAGGCGCCCGGTGTCCGCCGGGCGCATCACGACAAGACGGAGGAGACAACAAGATGGAAACGAAGGCACTGGAGAAGAAGGTCGAGTTCCTGACGGACTGCTGGTATGTCGCGGCGCTGTCGAGCGAGGTGCCGGCCGACGGCATGTTCCACCGCCGGATACTCGACACCTCGGTGCTCATGTACCGCAAGGCCGATGGCGCGCCGGTGGCGCTGCACGACCGCTGTCCGCACCGCTTCGCGCCGCTGCACCTGGGTAAGCGCATCGGCGACGACGTGGTGTGCGCCTACCATGCGCTGCGCTTCGACTGCAGCGGCGCCTGCACGCACAACCCGCACGGCAACGGCCTGATCCCGAAGGCGGCGAAGGTGCGCAGCTTTCCGCTGCTGGAGAAGTACGGCTTCGTGTGGATCTGGATGGGTGAGGCCGCACTGGCCGACCCGGCGAAGCTGCCGGATTTCGGGCCGCTGGACGACGGTCACCCGAATGCGCTGGCGCATACCTACATGCATATGGACGTGAACTACGAGCTCATCATCGACAACGTGATGGACCTGAGTCACATCGACCATGTGCACAGCGAGATCATCAGCACCCGCGGCCAGCTGTCACCGCTGGTGCCGGCGGTGAAGGAGGGCGCGGACAGCGTGAATGCGCGCTGGCAGTGGTCGCAGACGCCGGCCATGCTCATCTTCGCGAACTTCCTGCCTGACCCGGCCGCACCGGCCCGGCATTTCTTCGACATCACCTGGACGCCACCTGCCAACATCCAGCTGTCGGTCGGCGCCATCCAGGGCGACGGGCCGCTGGATCTCGATCACTGCACCGGCCAGTACGACCTGCATACCTGCACGCCCGAGTCGGCGACGAAGACGCACTACTACTTCGCCACCCGGCGCAATCACGACGTGGAGAACGCCGAATACAACGCGATGAAGATACGTGCCATGCACGCCGCCTTCGAGAACGAGGACGGCCCGGTCATCCAGGCGACGCAGGACGAAATGGGCACGACCGATTTCTTCTCTCTGAACCCGGTGCTGATGAGCAATGACATCGCCGCGGTGCGCGTGCGCAAGTTGCTGACGAAGCTGATCGACGCCGAGCGCAACGGCGCGCTGCGCGCAGTCGGCTGAAGCGGGGTACCACGCGGCCACGCGCTGGAAATCGCCAGCGATCGCCCTCATCTGACCGGAACGGCTTTTCGGTCGTCACGATTCCGTGTCATCGTGGCGGCCGAAATTCATTGCGGAGAAGAGCGTGACCGAATTGCTGGCCCAGTATGGGCTGTGGCTGATTTTCCTGGTGGTGCTGGCGGAACAGCTGGGCCTGCCGATACCGGCGATGCCGCTGGTGATGCTGGCCGGCGCGCGGGTGGCCGACGAGCCCCTGTATGGCGTGTTCGCATTGCTGGTGGCGGTGGCCGCGTCTTCGCTCGGCGATGTCGCCTGGTACCTTGCCGGCCGGCTGCAGGGTCACCGCGTGCTGCGCTTGCTGTGTCGCATTTCGTTGTCGCCCGATACCTGCGTGCGGCAGAGCGAATCCACCTTCACCCGCTACGGCATCGCCACGCTGGTGATCGCCAAGTTCGTGCCCGGGCTGTCGACGATTGCGCCGCCGCTGGCTGGCGCGCTGGGGATGCGGCCGTCCGCCTTCATGCTGTTCAACACGCTGGGTGCGGTGCTATGGGCCGGCGCCGCGTTGACGATCGGCCTGCTGTTCGCGACGCAGATCGAGGCGGTGCTCGACGCGCTGGCCGAACTGGGTGTCTATGCGGCGGCGCTGGTCGGCGTGCTGCTGGCGCTCTATATCGGCTGGCGCTGGCTGGAGCGTCGTCGTGCGCTGCGCCAGCTGCAGTCGGAGCGGCTGGCGCCCGACGAGTTGCTGGCCATGCTGGACCGTGGCGACCCGGTCACGGTGGTCGATGTGCGTTCCAGTCTCATCGTCGATGCCGAGCCGGTGCGCATTCCCGGCGCGCTGAGCATCACGCTGGAACAGATCGACGCGCACGCTCACCGCCTGCCGAAGGACGGCGTGCTGGTGACCTATTGCGCCTGCCCGAACGACGTGTCGGCGGTGCGCGCCGCGTTGAAGCTGCACGCGGCGGGTCTGCGCCACGCCCGTCCGCTGCGTGGCGGCATCGAGGGCTGGCAGGCGGCGGGGTATCGGGTGGAGATGATGGGCGTCTCGTCGCTGTCCGACGGCGGCGTGCTTGCTGGAGACAGCAGCCCCTGAAACAAAGCCACGGCCCGTTGAAGCCGCATCGCGACCAGAGGTCGCTTCCACAAGCACCGAATCAGCTCCCACAGGGAGTGCGCCCAATCCGCGATCGGAGCTGGTGTTCTGTGGGAGGGGTCTTCTGACCCCGACTGCGGCGTGTATCGAAGCCGGCGGAGTGCCACGG
>NZ_JCANOT010000006.1:0-7081 GCF_059552495.1 Methyloversatilis sp. S146-33 | reverse complement strand
CGCGAACGTCGGGGTCGGTGAACGAATTTATTGCGTCCGCCCGAAGAAGATCGGATGAGGCCTTGGTGGAAAAGGCAGACGAAATTCTGAACTTGCACTGGGAGGCGCGTGATGCGTCAATCAATGGCCGGGAATGTCCAGAGGTTCATATCGGCATCATCCAGGAGCGTCACCATGGAATAAATTGGGCCATCGGCGACGGGGGCTCTCCAGGGGACGAGGTGGCGACTGATACCTAACCAGTCGCTGCAGCGGACGGCTACGCTGCCCGCTGAGCTTCAACGTTGAGGCTGTAGAAAAACCCCTCCCCACCTTCGTTCGTTCACATGCCGTTGTTATGATTCCGCATCGCCTCTCCGGAGCCCTGCGATGGCGCGATTCAAGACACCTGACTACGGCCTGAAGCTCATCCCGGTCGATTTCGCGCAGCAGGTGCTGCCCGGTACCTTCGAGTTCGCGCTCTGCCACCTGGTCGACCACGACCTCGATCTCACTGCACTGCGTGCCCGCTACGCCAACGACGCTGGCGGCGCTCCGGCCTTCGATCCGGCCGTGCTGCTCAAGATCGTGCTGCTCGGCTACTCGCGCGGGCTGATCAGCTCCCGCTCCATCGCCACCGCCTGCCGCACCAACGTGCTGTTCATGGCCGTCTCCGGCGACAGTGCGCCGCACTTCACCACCGTCGCGCACTTCATCAGCAGTCTCGGCAATGAGGCCCAAGCGCTCTTCACCGAGGTGCTGCTGGTGTGCGACCGCCAGGGACTGATCGAGCGCGAGCTCTTCGCCATCGACGGCGTGAAGCTGCCGTCGAACGCGTCGAAGGCCAAGAGCGGCACAACAAGCGGCTCACCCGCTTCACGCTGCGCGGGCGGGAGAAGGTGGATGGGCAGTGGAAGCTGTACCGCCAGGTGCACAACATCGAAAAGCTCGGGCACCATGGATACGCGAATTAGGTAAGCTGGCGGGAGAGGCCGGCGCCATTTCGAGCGCGCCGGGCAGCGGCCGGCGCTGACGTCAGGGGACGATGATGAAGCGAAGATCGGAAGGCTGAAACGATGATGAACGACTTCGAGCCGGCATGCGCCGGAAGCAACCGCTCTCCCCGGAACGGGGTATTTCTACAGCGTCGTTAGGCCTTTACCCACCTCCTACCGACCTCACGCGGATAACGTCCGATGATTCTTCAGTTCCTGCCCCTGCTTCTTGCGCCTCTGCTCTATGCACTACTCACGAAGGCCGCGGCATTCTTGTTCCGTCGAACGCGTCTGAGTTGGCCTCATGCGTTGGTGTTTGGCCTCCTAGTGTTCTTGGTTAGCGGGGCTGGCGCGGTCCTCAATTTGTTGGCCGGGCATCCTTTTCCAGTACCTCTTACTCTCCTCCTCAGCCTTGCTGTTCCCCTGCTGCTTGGTGGCTGGTATCTGGGGCCCCGAGCGAAGTCTCCTGAGGGCGTCTCTTTGCAGTTCAAAGGCGGAGCGCTACTTGCGCTTGTCGTCTACGGGCTCGTTCTCGCTCTTGGCGTCATCACGGCGGTTGCGCTACCTCTGCTTCAGCATGCCTCTAAGGCCTAACTCCTCCATCAGCAGGGACCGCCAAGAGCTCCGCTTTGGGTTCCCTGCGCCTTCGGCTGCGGCCGCCACTCACGTCAAACGCTAGGCGGCCGGAAGGCATGAGCACCCTCCGCTGGATCGACCCTCGCCTAGTCCCCGCGCTCGTCATCAGCACAACCGCTTTCTCGCTCGCCTACCTCGAGTGGTCGTTCGGTGTTGGCGCCGCAGCACTACTGGGTCTCACGCTAATCTCCTTTGCCGCTTTCGGTATTGGGGCACTTCTCTGGGGCTTCTTCGGCCGACGTCGAACCATGCTAATCGCGGGTGTGTATTCGCTCGCCTTGGTTGTACTCACCACTCTGGTTGTGCGGGTGGAGGGCACCCATCGAAAAGCCGAAAGCTTCCGTCGCGGCGACGCGATCGTGACCGCTCTGTCTTCTTTTCGCGCCGAGCACAACCGCTACCCCGACTCTCTTCGCGAGCTAGTGCCAAAGTACCTCACGGAAATCCCACACAGCACCATGTCTGCTCTTTACGAGATTCCCTTTACCTACCGACTGAACGGCACGAGAGGTTTCGGGTTGGCGTTCCCTGCTCCGGCTTGGCTTATTTGCCAGCGCACCGAATCAACGCCGTGGGCATGCAATGACTAGCCGGCCCGCCTGACGATGGACTCCAGGCGACGGCCCAAACCGGCATCCTGCACTTGAACCCGCGAATGCAGCGGTCAGCGGTAGCAGTCGCTGCACACTCCGCTCACGCGTGGGACAACCCCTTGATGCGCCATGCCTGTGTGGTGGTATTTCGGGACATTGAGGGCGTAGGCCGTTGCAAGCTCCGCTGGCCTGGTTCAGTTCAGATCAACAATGAGGGCAAGGGCTTCGTCATGCGCAACCCGCCTTCGCGGGCTCGGTGAGCGCGGCACTGGGTTGTCACGCACCCGACATCTCCCGCGAGGACGATGAACTTCTCCAGGCCCAACCCATCTGCCAGACGGTGAACAACCTCGTGCCGGCGAAGGCCGGAAGCAATCACTTGCCTCGCGACGGGGTGTTTCTGTAGCGTCATCAGACTTTATCGGGCCCCCGCACATGAACCAGGACGAACTTAAAGCCGTGTTTGATCAGCAGGCTTCCGGCTATGAACATCAGCAAAGGAAACTTGCGCCTGTTCACGAAGGCCTTCATTTTCAGCTCGAATGGATATTTTCCGGGCTGCCTGACAGCGCCCAGATACTGTGTGTCGGATTGGGCGCGGGCGCGGAGCTTTCCTACCTGGCCGGGAAGTTTCCGCATTGGCGCTTCACGGCAGTGGAGCCTTCGGGAGCGATGCTCGATGTCTGTCGCCAGCGAGCGGAGAAGGAGTCGTTCGCCTCGCGCTGTACGTTTCACGAAGGCTATCTGGAGTCCTTACCCGATATCGAACCTCATGATGCAGCCACTTGCTTCATGGTTTCGCAGTTCTTTCTTGATCAGGACGAACGCGCCCGCTTTTTCCGGTCGATCGCTGCGAGGTTGCGCCCGGGGGGGATTCTGGCCAGCGCGGATCTGTCGTCGACGGTGGGCTCACCCGAGTACGACACCTTGCTGAAAGCCTGGGTGAGCATGCTCCACGCAGCCAAGGTGCCCGCTGACGCAATCGAGAAGACGCACGCGGCATGGGCGAAGGACGTGGCCATTCTTCCGCCGGGTGAGGTCGAGGCCATTATCGGACGCGGTGGTTTCAGCCCTCCCGTCCGGTTCTACCAGGCAGGTTTCGTCCATGCGTGGTGCGCAAGGCGCTCGACGTGAATTGCCGTGTGACTGTCGTTTCCGCCGCGGCGCCCGCCGCCGCTTCGGGGCAACCGGACCGCGGGTGAACGGCGGCGTCGAGGCGGCAGAAGTCCGCGCCCGGGCAAGGGCGCCAGCGTTACCTTCTTTCCTGCGGTAGTGCGCGATTGCAGCGGCGCGCCGCCGAGGACGCCAGTCGTCGAGCCGTCGGTATCGGGGGACGGTGTGAAGGGAGACACCGGATCAGCTGCGCGGTAAGGTTCACCGGCATGCAGTGCCGCAGACCAAGGCACCGGAGGGGAGGGAACACGGGCGCTCGCTGGCGCCGTCCGCGCTGTTCCTGACCCTGCGCGTTCATCGGTCGATGCACTGCCTTGCCCCTTCCTCTCAATCGTCAGGCACTTTCCGCCCATTACGCCCACTACGCCATGGCCAAGACCGCAGTCATTTCCGCAGTGGTCGCGACGGCAGTGACCGCCGCCGCGTTTCTGCTCAATCCGTCGCCCGAGCAGCACCGCGCCAAGATCAAGGAGGTCATCGCCGAACGCAGCCCGCTGGCCGGGGTGCTCGGCATCGGGGCGCTGACGGCCTTCACGTCGACGTATCATCCCTTGGGCATCGCGTCCTACACGACGGTGAATGAGCGCACGGTATCGGTGGGGGCACTGGGCATGGTGTTCGTGCTGGAGCCGACGAAGGACGAGTAGCGCAGCGTGCCCGCCACGCGACCCGTTCCCTGACGGAGGTCATCATGACGCCCGAAGTCCTCGTCGTCCTCACCCTTGCCGGCGCGTGCCTGATCCTGCTCTTCTGGCGCACCCTGCTCGAGCTGCTGATCGTCTGCGCAGCGTTCGGCGGCCTCGGACTGATCTGGTCGGCCGACATGCCGCCCGTCTGGCTGACGGGCCTACTCACCGTCGCACTGCTGGCGTTATCGGGCCTGATTGCCGAGAAGCTCGGCCTGCGGCTCGGCGAGCGCACGCAGACCGGCCGCGGCCGCACGCCATGCGGCTGCGGGCGCTGACGCCGGTGACGGCTCCGTGACGCCGCCGCCCTGATGACCGGACACGCCATGAAAAAATCGCTGCTCCTCGCCCTGACGCATGCCCTGACGCATGCCCTGTCGGCCGCCGTCGGCTTCGCGCTCGGCATCTACGCACTGCCGATCCTGATCGCGCCGCCTGCACCCTCTGGCGACGAGGTGGCCGCACAGGCGACGGCGGCACGCCATGAAGCTCACTTCCGCCGCGACCTGAAAGACAGCGATGCGCTGCACTGGGGCGAAGGCAAGGTGTCGATCGGCGCGGAAGCCATCGTGTTCGAGGGCGAGCTGGCGCCCGGCCCGGATTACAAGCTCTACCTGTCGCCGGAGTTCGTCGAGACCGAAGCCGATTTCCTGCGCCTCAAGGACCGCATGGTGAGGGTCGGCGACGTTCGCACCTTCCGCAACTTCGTCGTGCCAGTGCCAGCTTCGATCAACCCGTCCGACTATTCATCGGTGATCGTATGGTGCGAAACCTTCAACCAGTTCATCACCGCCGCACGCTACCGCTAGCGACGCGCCGTCGACGGTCGGCGCCGTACCGCGCCATTCGCCGCGTACTACCGGAAGCGGCACACGGAAGGAGCATGCCATGCACACCGCAGAGAACCTTCGCGTACACGCCGTCACACCGACGACGGAAGTGTCCACCGCGCAGCGCCTGCCCTACTTCGTCGGCATTTCCGGTCAGACCGTCGGCGCCAGAGGTCTTTCGATGCATCTGGTGGTGATTCCGCCCGGCGCACGCTCGGAGCCGCATCTGCATGTCGGCTACGAAACCGGCATCTACGTGCTGGAGGGCGAGGTACTGACGCGCTGGGGCGAGGCGCTGGAGAACGAGGTGATCAGCCGCGCCGGCGAGTTCCTGTTCGTGCCGCCGGGCGTGCCGCACGAGGCGGTGAACCTGAGCACGACGCAGCCGGCGCGCGCGGTGGTGGCGCGCAACGATCCGGCCGAGCAGGACAAGGTGCAGCCCTGGCGCCCGGCCTGATCGGGGGCGTGGCGGGCTTCACGGCAGCGCGGGTCGCCGAGGGGCACACTGGCGCCGCTTTCCCGCCCCACTTACGGAGAACCACCGTGGCCGTCTTTTCATTCGCTCGGAACCAGACCCACTCGATGCAGGGCAACCACATCGCCGGCGTCGCCACGCCCGCCAGCGGCGCGCGGCAGATCGAAATGTGGCGCGGGCGCATGGAAGCGGGTGCGGCCACACCGCCGCACCGCCACAGCGGCGAAGAGGTGGTGCTCATCCTCAGCGGCAGCGGGCGGGCGACGGTCGAGGGGCAGGAGGTTCGCTACACAACCGGCGACACGCTCATCCTGCCGGCGAATGCGGTGCACCAGATCTTCGCCGAAAGCGACAGCGAGTTCGTGTCGGCGATGCCGCTGGGCGACACGGTGGCGTTGCCCGACGGCACGGTGATGAACCTGCCCTGGCGCGCCTGAACACGATGACGCCCGAACAGGCCCAGGCACTGCGCGAGTTGCTGGCCCGCCAGCCGGTGGCGGCGCTGGCGACGCTGCACGACGGCGAGCCGGCCGTCTCGATGGTGCCCTGTGCGCTGTTGTCGGACGGACGCTTCGTCATCCACGTCAGCGCGCTGGCGAGCCACACCGCCGATATGCGCGCCCACCCCGAAGTCGCGCTGCTGATCACCGCGCCGCTGGCGGCCGGCGAGTCGCCGCTGGCGCTGCCGCGGTTGAGCGTGCGCGGCCGGGCCGAGGTCTGCCCGGTCGGCGCGCCCGGCCACGACGACGCGCGTGCCGCCTATCTGGCGCGGCTGCCGGAGAGCGCGGAGCTGTTCTCCTTCGGCGACTTTTCGCTATTCGTGATTTCAGTGCTGTCGGCGCGCTTCGTCGGCGGCTTCGCGCAGGCGCGCTCGCTCACCGCGGCGGGCTTTGCCGACATCGTCGCCGGCCGCGCCTGAAAGATTGTCGTCCGCCGTATGGCGCGATGACGATATGCTTGACGCACGACGCGCGCGCGATGGCGTCGCATCCGAAAGACGAGCTCAAGGAGGATGTCAGATGAAAAAGATGATTCTTGCGTTGATGATGGCCGCGAGCGGCGCGGCCAGTGCCGACATCGTGGTGCCGGTCAGCGTGGTCGATGAAAAGGGCGTCGGCACGCCGGTCGGCAACGTGACGATTTCCGAGACCGGCTACGGCCTGGTGTTCACCCCGGCACTGCAGGGCCTGCCGCCCGGCCTGCACGGTTTCCACGTGCACCAGAACCCGAGCTGCGAGCCGATGGACAAGGATGGCAAGAAGGTGCCGGCGCTGGCGGCCGGCGGCCATTACGATCCAGCGGGCAGCAACAAGCACGGCACGCCGTGGGGCGACGGCCATCTGGGCGATCTGCCGCCGCTCTATGTCGACGCGGCCGGCAACGCGACCAACCCGGTGCTCGCACCGCGTCTGAAAGCGGCCGACGTGGCCGGCCGGTCGCTGATGGTGCATGCCGGCGGTGACAACCACGCCGACCACCCGGCCCCGCTCGGCGGCGGTGGCGCCCGTGTGGCCTGCGGCGTGATTCGCTGAGCCGCATTGCCGCTGATTGGGTCGCAGCCCGGCGGCATGGCGCAGGGCTGCGACAGTTGACCAGGGGCGCCGCGGCGCCGGATCGCGGATAATCCGGCATGACCTCTGCCGCTTCCCCCTCCCCCGACACCGCCTTCGACAGCCTGCCGCTGTCGCCCGACACCCTCGCCAACCTGCGCACG
>NZ_JCANOT010000005.1:0-1687 GCF_059552495.1 Methyloversatilis sp. S146-33 | reverse complement strand
TCGCTCGGCGCGCTGTGGCTCGCATTGCGCCCAATGCCGACACACAGGGAGGTGCAACAATGAATCCGCTGCTCATACTCGGGGCCGGCCCGGCCGCCAGTCTGCTTGCGATCGCACTGGCGCGGCACGATATGCCGGCGCAGGTGATCGGGCGGCGACGCACGGCGTCGGCGGTGGAGGGGCTGTCACAGCGCGTGGTCGAGGCGCTGAAGCAGCTCGGCTGTCACGAGGCGCTGGCCTTGCTCGGCCCGCGCTGGCATCGCGTGTCCAGCTGGAACGCGCAGGAGGTCGAGATGAACGGCGAGTTCGTCGTCGACCGCGTCGCCTTCGACGAAGCACTGCTGCGTGACGTGCGCGCGGCCGGCGTCGACCTCCGTGACGGGCTGGTTCGCGAACTGGAGCGTGGCGAGGATGGCGGCTGGTGCGTGCGCTGGGAGGACGCCGACGGCTGCCTGCAGCGCACCGACGCCGCACTGCTCGCCGAGTGCCGCGGTCACACCGCGCCGAAGATGGCACCCGACCGCCATGCCGGCCCTACGCTGGTGTCGCTGGGCCGCACCTTCGACGGCGCTCGACCACAACCGCGCACTACCTTCATCGAGTCCTTCCCGTCCGGCTGGGCCTGGGGCGGCGTCGATCCGCAGGGCTGCGCGCATATCCAGGTGGTCGTACAGCCGGCCAGCGTGGCGGCCGTCGGCGGAGACCTCGATCTGGCGCATGCGGCAGCGCTGGCGCAGCTCACGCGCCTGCCACGACGTTTCGGCATGCAACTGAAGCCGGCCGGCGCGACACGGGCGCGCGGCATACAGGCGGCGCTGCGTGGTGGCGTCGTCGGCGACGGCTACCTGCGCGTCGGCGATGCCGCCTATACCTGCGATCCGCTGTCCGGTCACGGCATGTTCGAAGCGGCGTCCGGTGCCATCGCCGCGGTGCCCGTCATCCACACGCTGCTGCGGCGGCCGGCGCAGACGGCGCTGGCGCAGCGCTACCTGCGCGAACGCATCGAGACGGTGTTCGCGTCGCGCGTCGAGGCGGCGCGGCAGCACTACGCGGCCGAGACGCACTGGTCGGACGAGCCCTTCTGGCAGCAGGTGACCCAGTCACCCGTTGCCTCGTCATTGGCGCGCGCCTCGGTTGCCGCGGCGGCGTTCGCGACGCGACCGGTGGTCGAGGACGGCTTCATCGTCGAGCGCCGCGTCGTCGTCAGCGCCGAGCATCCGCGCGGTGTGCGTTTCATCGACGGCATCGACCTCGGACGGCTCGACGAACTGCTGCAGGGTGGGCCACAAACGGCGCCGAGCGACATCGGCCAGCACCTGCACGCATCGGCCGACGCGGTGGCGCGTGCGCTGCGCTGGCTGCAGGCGCAGTCCCTCATTACCCGCGCCGGACACTGATCCGGCGCTTCACCCACCGCAAGAGGAGCGTTTGAAGATGAAAAGAACACGAATGAAGGGGCTGCTGCCCGCGATGCTGGCAGGCCTGCTGCCGTTGTCGTCGTTTGCCGAAGAGGCGGCCACGCCGGCCTATACCGTCAGCGCGAACGTGGGCCTGTTCTCGCAGTACATCTTCCGCGGCATTTCGTACACGCAGGAGAATCCGGCGGTGCAGGGCGGCTTCGACCTCGCGCACTCGAGCGGCGCCTACCTGGGCGTCTGGGGCACCAATGTGAGCGACCTGGCGCTGT
>NZ_JCANOT010000004.1:0-22199 GCF_059552495.1 Methyloversatilis sp. S146-33 | reverse complement strand
CCCATTGGCGCTGCTTGTCTGATTGAATGCGCGAGTAAAAGTACCATCGCCATTCGAAAAAAGAAGATGGGCCATGTAGTCATTGATTGCAATCTGGAGGACGTCGGTCTTGCCATCGCCGTTCGCATCGACCGTGAAGGTCGAGAACACGTCACTTCCAGATCGCCAGAACGGCCCATTTACTGCACCCGTTTGATTCAGTGTTCTTGAGAATGTTCCGTTAAAGCCAGAGCTCCAATTGATGATTATTGGCTCCAGGCATTCGTTTGGTTTGGGGCACTCTTTAATTAAATCGAGCTTTGAGTGGCTAGGGGAGCTTCTGTATTGTAGATGGTAATTGTTTGTGTTGCCGCCCCCCGAAATTGTTCTTATTTCTCTTAATCTTTGAGTGTGTTTTGTCAAACTTCCGGCCTCGTAAAATGGAGCTGCGTCGGGCCGTATCTCATAAAAGAACTGGACGGAATTGGCCGGGGGCAGGCCGGTCACTGCGTTGCCGGTGTAGTCGATCGTGGACGGGTACCAACTACCATTAACGTTGTCCTTGGTATAGCTGACGTTGTAATAGTTGCCGTATAGGTCGCTCACCTTATTGACAGCCCAGACGGCGAGACTGGACTTTCCCTGTGCCTCGATGGCTGAGTTATTCGAGCCGCCGTACTCCATAATGAGTCCGGTCTTCGTCCATACCTTGAAAGTTTCTGGCCCATTGCCCGCACTCCCATACGAGACGATTTTCAGAAAGCCGTCGCGTTCTGTACGGTATTCGGTGCCGTTACCGCCGTTGATGCCATTGATGGCGACCAAGCGCTGACCGTCCAGGCAGTAGCGGTCGCTCCAGTCGTAATTGATGGCGCCTCGAACGCCATCCTGAGCTAAGGTCGGTGGGCAGCGAGTTACGGCCGAAAGACCTTCGAGACTCCAGCCCATTCCGAGCAATCCATTGCCGGTCTGGCTGTTGTAGGAGAGTGCCAACGTTGGCTTTATCCCAGCTCTTCCTGGCGGGAGGGTTATCGGGACGGTGTAAGTTGCAGCTCCTGTCTCCGAAACAGCGAAGCTGTTTGGCGTTGTCATCTCTCCTCGCCCAAACGCAACCGCAGCTACTACCCACAAGCTTAGCCCCGTCAAGGTTCTCATGCCGTCTCCTGATAAATATAGAAATCTACCAAGAGCAGGTTAACTCATTAGTCCTTTGGCATGGAAATAGGCGTGGGCTCAATGCTCAGATCTCTCTGACCCAACTACGACGCCGACCACCCGCACCAGACGCTATTCCAATTCGCCATCTCTGCACCAGCCCGCGCTTGTTCAGCCGGGTTTTCTCGCCACCATCCCCACCAGTGCCGACTGTCCGCGATGCGCGGAGCCTTCGTCGAGCACGTCCTCGTATTCGTCCAGCCGCTCGATGTCGAAGTCGTCGAAGGCTTCGCGCAGCAGTGCAACGGTATAGAGGTTCTCGACCGCGGATGGCCCGCCGGTGCGGTAGTCGAGCTGCTTCGGCGTATAGCCCTGCAGCACGATGCGACCGCCCGGGCGCAGCGTGCGCTTCAGGTTTTCGAACAGCCGGGTGCGTTCGTCGGGTGCCGCAAACTGGATGAAGATGGCCACCACAAGGTCGAAGGCCTCATCCGGATAGGTCCAGTTCAGCGCGTCGGCCAGCGCGAAATCGACCCGTACGCCGCGCGCGGCAGCCAGCGCTTCGGCCTTGTCGAGCGCAACCGGCGACAGTTCGGTCGCCGTCACGTCCAGCCCCTGTTCGGTCAGCCAGACCGCGTTGCGGCCTTCGCCATCGGCGACGCTGAGCGCGCGCTGTCCTGCACGGAGCACGCCGGCCTGTGCCGCGAGGAAGCGGTTCGGCGCGGTGCCGAACAGATAGGCCTCGCCGACGGCGCGGTACTTGTCGGACCAGAAGTCCTGCGCGTCGGCGTGGCTCATCAGTCTTGGATGTGGCCCATACGCTGGGCCTTGGTCGCGAGGTAGCGATGATTCATCGGGTTGGCTCCGACGTGCAGCGGAATGCGCTCGACCACCTCGACGCCTTCGCTCTCCAGCGCCCGCACTTTCAGTGGGTTGTTGGTGAGCAGCCGTGCCTGACGGATGCCGAGGCTGCGCACGATGTGCGCGGCGTAGCGGTAATCGCGTGCGTCGTCCTCGAAACCCAGCATACGGTTGGCGTCCACCGTGTCGGCGCCGCTGTCCTGCAGCGCGTAGGCGCGGATCTTGTTGATCAGGCCGATGCCGCGCCCCTCCTGACGCAGGTAGACCAGCGCGCCACGGCCTTCGGCAGCAATCGCGCGCAGCGACGCTTCGAGCTGGGGACCACAATCGCAACGCAGGCTGAACAACGTGTCGCCGGTCAGGCATTCGGAGTGCAGGCGCAACATGACCGGGGCGCCGTCGTTGAAGTCGCCCAGCGTCAGTGCAACGTGTTCGAGCCCGGTCTTCGGGTCGGCGTAGCCGTGCAGCGTGAAGTCGGCCCAACGGGTGGGCAGCCGGCAGACGATGTCCGACGGAGCGGTCGCGTGGGCGGTGGCGTCGGCCGGGTGGCGGCCGGCGGTGTCGCCTTCCGGCAGGTGGCCGATGGCGCGGTACTTCTTTTCACTGGGTTGCGTGCTCATCTGCTGCTTTGTGTTGGGGCCTGAAGCGGAGTGCGGGAGCAGGCCAAGGGGCGTAAGTATGGCCCATGTTGTGCTCGGGGCGGCACGGTCAGCTTAACCAGCGGGCGATCAGCGGCACGACAATCGCCGTGACGACACCATTCAATCCCATTGCAAGCGCGGAGAAGGCGCCGGCCGTCTCGCCGAGCTGAAAGGCGCGCGCGGTGCCGATGCCGTGGGCGCTCATGCCGATGGCGAAGCCGGTCACCGCCGGGTCACGGGTGCCGGTGGCCTTCAACAGGGCCGGGCCGATGACGGCACCGACGATGCCGGTCAGGATGACCAGAATGGCGGTCAGCGAGGGCAGGCCGCCGATCTTTTCCGAAATGCCCATGGCGATCGGCGTGGTGACCGATTTCGGCGCCAGCGACAGCAGCGTACGCGGCTCGGCACCGAGCGCCTGCGCGATCCACCATACGGACAGCACCGACACCACCGACCCGGCCAGCAGCGCCAGCATGGACGGGCCGAACAGCTGCTTCAGCCGCGGTAGCTGGGCGTAAAGCGGAACAGCCAGGGCAACCGTGGCCGGGCCGAGCAGGAAATGGACGAACTGGGCGCCGTCGAAATAGATGGCGTAGGGCGTGCCGGTCAGCGTGAGCAGGGCGACGATGAGGGCGATTGCCAGGGCGACGGGATTGGCCAGCGGGTGTGAGCCGAGCTTGAGGTAGAGCGCATGCGCCGCCTGGTAGGCCAGCAGCGTCAGCGTGAGGCCGAGCAGCGGGCTGGCCGCCAGATAGACCCAAAGCTCGCGGATTTCGCCCGTCATCGACCACGCGCTCCGAGGCGCAGCACGGCAGCGGTGAGCAGCAGCGTGATCGCGCAGCTCAGCACGACGGCGGTCAATGTCGGCAGCCATTCGCGGGCGAGCAGGCTGGCGTGCACCATGATGCCGGCGCCGGCCGGTACGAACAGCAGCGACAGGTGCTGCAGCAAGGTGTTGGCCGTTTCGCGCAGCGGTGCCGGGGTGTCGCCACGGATCATCAGGGCGGCGAACAGCAGCGCCATGCCGACCACCGGGCCGGGCACCGGCAGCCCCAGCCACTGGACCAGCACTTCCCCGATCAGCTGGAGCACCAGCAGCAGGGTGAGCGACGCGAGCATGACGACCTCCGGCCTTGATACATGACCGGATTCTACGGCGTCCGCGGATGTGAAAAGGCCCCAGTCCTTGCGGTACCAGGGCCTTCGCTGACGGGCTTCGATCGCCGGTTCAGCGATAGCCGGCGCGGTCGAACACCTTCTGCGCCTGGGCCGTCGTGCGGGCCAGTTCGCCGACGTTCAGCGTGTCGGCCTTGAAGTTGCCCAGCGACTTCAGTTCCGGGTTGGACACCACCGCCGACTTCACCACCGGCCACTCGTTGTTGCCGTTGGCGAAATAGGCCTGGGCTTCGTCCGAGGCGAGGTATTCCAGGAACTTGACCGCGGCGTCCTTGTTCGGCGCCGTCTTCAGCATGCCGCCGCCGGAAATGTTGATGTGGGTGCCGAAGCTGGACTGGTTGGGCCACACGACGCCGACCTTCTCCATCATCGAGCGGTCTTCCGCCTTGCCCGAGCGCAGCAGGCGCACCAGATAGTAGGTGTTTGACACGGCCACGTCGCACTCGCCGGCCGCTACCGCCTTGATCTGGTCGGTGTCGCCGCCCTTCGGGGCGCGTGCGAAGTTGGCGACCACGCCGCGTGCCCACTCTTCGGTCTTCGCCTCGCCCCAGTGCTGGATCAGCGCAGCGCCCAGCGACACGTTGTAAGGGTGGGCGCCGGAGCGCGAACAGAGCTTGCCCTTCAGCGCCGGCTTGGCCAGGTCCTCGTAGTTGGCGACGTCGGCCGACTTCAGCTTCATCTTGTTGTAGATGATGACGCGGGCGCGGGTCGAGAACGCGAACCAGTTGTTCTCCGGGTCACGCAGGTGGGCCGGGATGCGCTCTTCGAGCACAGCGGACTTCACCGGCGCGAACAGGCCGAGCGCGTCGGCCTGGGCCAGGCGCGAGGCGTCGACGGTGATGAACACGTCGGCCGGGCTGTTGGCGCCTTCGTTGCGGATGCGCTCGACCAGTTCGTCTTCCTTGCCTTCGATGCGGTTGATCTTGATGCCGGTCTGGCGCGTGAAGTTCGAGTACAGCGCTTCGTCCGTCTGATAGTGACGGGCCGAGTAGAGGTTCAGCACCTTTTCCTGCGCAAGCGCCGGGGTCAGCGCGAAGGCGGCGGTCAGCGCCGTTGCGAGGCGGATGAGTCGGGATTTCATGGTCGCTCCAGGAGATACGGTCGCAAGGTTCGTGCGCGAATCAGTGCGTCACGATGCGGCCGGAAATTAGCAGAAGCAATTCGCAATTGCAAAGCATTCGCAATTGCGCTACCGTGAATGCGAATCGTTCTCAAAAGGATGTTCGCATGGACGCTGTTCTGGTCGGGGCTGATCGCCTCGGCAACATTCCCGAGGTGCTGGCCGAGTTCGGCCTGAAGATCCGTCATCACATCACCGGTCGCGATCCCAAGCACCAGCGGCAGGCGCAGCGCCTGCCCGGAGGGACCGACGTGGTGATCCTGTTTACCGACTTTCTCGGCCACAACGTGATGAAAGCCTATCGTGACGCGGCACGCGACAGCGGCGTGCCGGTGGTGGCCTGCCGTCGATCGGTGTGTGCGTTGAAAACGGCGCTGGAGGGGTGCGGCGCGGTCAAGTGCGCAGCGTGTCCCCGCGCGAAGTAAACCGGCCGGAAGGAATCAGCGCAGCGAAATGCTGCCGCCCTGATCGACGTCGATCCGGCGTGCGCCGTTGAAGCGCTTGGCCCAGTAGCGGCCGGTCATGTCGTCGACGCGCACGCCGCCGCCGCGCGAATTGGCGTGCATGAACTTGTTGTCGCCAAGGTAGATGCCGACGTGCGAGAAGGAGCGGCGCAGCGTGTTGAAGAACACCAGGTCGCCCGGCTGCAGTTCGTCCTTCGGAATCGTTTCGCCGACCCGTGCCATTTCGACCGCGGTGCGCGGCAGCAGCACGCCCAGCGCATCGGAAAACACGTGGCGCACGAAACCGCTGCAGTCGAAGCCGCTCTGCGGCGTGTTGCCGCCGAAGCGATAGCGGATGCCGAGCAGGGACAGGCCGTTGTCGATCAGGTCGGTCACCGCATCGGCTGCGGCGTTGGCGTGCTCGATCACGCGCTCGCCGGAGAACGGACCGTAGAGCGTCGTGAATACGCCGCTTTCCGGTGCCGCAGCGGGCTCGGCCCGAACGGCGGGGGAGGCGAGAAGTGCGCACGCAGAAGCGGCGCACAACCACATCCGGAGAAGGGATATTCGGAGCATGGGGCCGGAATATACCGACGCAACCCCCATCTGCCAAGTTTTCCGACACCGCCAACATGTTGCGCGACAGCGCGCCGGCTTCCCCTACAATCGCGGGTCCGACCATCCCAGCCGACGCGCGGCCCATGAGTGATTCCCCGCCCAGCGATGATGTGATGCACGCCAAGGTGCTCGTCGTTGACGACTCGCGCATGGTGCGCGCGTCCATCATCAAGCGCATCCGCGACCGCTTCGAGTGTCGCGAGGAGGCCGACGGCGAAGCCGGCTGGGCGACTTTGCTGGTCGATGACTCGATCCAGGTCGTGCTGTCCGATCTGAGCATGCCGCACCTCGATGGCTACGGCTTGCTCGAACGCATCCGCGCCTCGCACATCCAGCGCATCGCCGACATTCCGGTGATCATGATTTCCGGCGACGAGGACGACGCTGCACGTGAGCGTGCGCGGGCGCTCGGCGCTACCGACTTCATCACCAAGGGCATCGGCACGGTCGAACTGCTGTCGCGCATCGAATCCGCCAGCCGGCTGAGCAAGACCTCCCGTGAACTCGCCGACAGCCGCGAGGCGCTGGCCGCGGCCTCGCCGATCGACCCGGATTCGGGCATGGCGACGCCGCAGTACATGGAAATCCACGGCGCGCAGCTGATGTCGGCAGCGGCGCGCTACCACGGTCAGGTCAGCGTGCTGATCGTCGGTATCGACAACTTCGGCGAGATCACGCGCAACTTCGGGCGTCACGTGACCGACCTGATCATGCGCAAGCTGGCCAAGGTGCTGGCCACGAAAGTGCGCAAGGAAGACACCTTCTCGCAGATCGGCGACGGCCAGTTCGCCATCATCACGCCGGACATCAGCCTGCAGAGCGCGGAACAGTTCGCCAACCGGATGCGCAGCGTGATCGGTGCGACGGCCATGCAGTATCGCGGCCAGACGCTGCGCATCAGCCTGAACATCGGCGTCGCCAATAGTCTGGCCGACCAGGCCGAATCGGTGTCGCAGATGCTCGGCCTGGCGGTGGCGCGTGCCGATCTGGCGCACCGCGAGGGCGGCAACGCGGTACGCAGCACCGGCGGCGAGCCGCAGAAATTCGCGTGGACGGCTGGCATCGTCAGCATCGAGCGCGCGCTGCTGCTGATCAAGTCGGGCGCACAGGCCGAAATCGAGCCGCAACTGCCGGCGCTGATCTACCGGCTGCTGCCGCTGCTCGAATTGATCGGAGTCAAGTACGACTGCAACATTCCGCTCGACTGCTTGCGCGAGCACGCAGCCGAAGCCGATACTTCGCTCCTCGGCAAGCAGCAGCCACGCTAGCTTGGCAAGCGGAAACACAATAACAAGATCAATCAGGTCAATTCACAGTGGTGCGGGGTTGGAGGAGTTGAATGTCAGCAAGCAAGGAGTTCCGTGCCCGCTCTATCGCCAAACGCGATGAGTTCTGGGCCGAGCAGGCCGGTCTGATCGACTGGCAGGCGCCGCCGCAGCAGATCTGCGATTTTTCCCGTCCGCCTTTTGCCAAGTGGTTCGTCGGCGGTACCACCAATCTGTGTCACAACGCGGTCGACCGTCATGCCGCGCAGCGTCCGGACGCGCCAGCGCTGATTTTCGTGTCGACCGAGACCGACACCGAGAAGACCTACACCTTCGCCGAACTGCAGCGCGAGGTCGAGCGCACGGCGGCCATCCTGCAGTCGCTCGGCGTGGGCCGCGGCGACCGCGTGCTGATCTACATGCCGATGATTGCCGAGGCCGCTTTCGCGATGCTGGCGTGCGTGCGCATCGGCGCCATCCACTCGGTGGTATTCGGTGGTTTCGCCTCCGGTTCGCTGGCCACGCGCATCGATGACGCGAAGCCCAGGGTGATCGTGTCGGCCGAAGCCGGCATGCGGGGCGGCAAGGTCGTGCCCTACAAGCATCTGCTGGACGAGGCCTGCTCGCTGGCCGAGCACCCGCCGGAAAAGGTGCTCATGGTCGATCGCGGGCTGGAGAAGGACTTCCCGCGCACCGCCGGCCGCGACGTCGATTACGCGACGCTGCGCGCGCAGCACATGGATGCCCGCGTGCCCTGCGTCTGGCTGGAGTCGAGTGAGCCGTCCTACATCCTGTACACCTCGGGCACCACCGGCAAGCCGAAGGGCGTGCAGCGCGACACAGGCGGCTACGCGGTCGCGCTGGCCGCGTCGATGAAGCACATCTACTGCGGCAACCCGGGCGAAACGATGTTCACGACCTCGGACATCGGCTGGGTCGTCGGTCACTCCTACATCATCTACGGCCCGCTGATTGCCGGCATGGCGACACTGATGTACGAAGGCACGCCGCTGCGCCCTGATCCCGGCATCTGGTGGAGCCTGGTCGAGAAGTACAAGGTGACGGTCATGTTCTCGGCACCGACCGCCGCGCGCGTGCTGAAAAAGCAGGATCCCGCCTACCTGAAGAAGCACGACCTGTCGTCGCTGCGCCACATCTTCCTCGCTGGCGAACCGCTGGACGAGCCGACGCACGAATGGCTGATGACGGCGCTCGACAAGCCGGTCATCGACAACTATTGGCAGACCGAAACCGGCTGGCCCATCCTGTGCGAACTGCCGGGCGTCGAGAAAACGCCGATCCAGCTCGGTTCGCCGGGGGCGCCGGTGTATGGCTACGACCTGCGCATCTTCCGCGAGGACGGCAGCGAATGCGGCCCGAACGAGAAGGGCATCGTCGGCATCGTGCCGCCGCTGCCGCCCGGTTGCCTGTCCACCGTCTGGGGCGACGACGAACGTTTCGTGCGCACCTATTTCTCGCTGTTCAAGTCGCCGCAGGTCTATTCGTCCTTCGACTGGGGCATCCGTGACGAGGCCGGGTATCACAAGATCCTCGGCCGCACCGACGACGTGATCAACGTGGCCGGGCACCGCCTGGGTACGCGCGAGATCGAGGAAGCCATCCAGGCGCATTCGGCCATTGCCGAGGTTGCCGTGGTCGGCGTCGCCGATGCGCTGAAGGGTCAGATGCCGCTGGCGTTTGCGGTGGTGAAGGACCCGGCCCGGACCGCAACTGCGGAAGACCGCGCCAAGCTGGAGAAGGAAGTGATGCAGACCGTGGACGGCCTGCTCGGTGCGATCGCGCGCCCGGGCCGGGTCGTGTTCGTGACTGGCCTGCCCAAGACCCGTTCCGGCAAGATGCTGCGCCGTTCCATTCAGGCGATTGCGGAAGGGCGCGACCCGGGTGATCTGACCACGCTGGACGATCCGACAACGCTGGATCAGGTGCGCCAGGCGCTCGGCTGAGCCGCTGCGTTACGCAAAAAGGGCACCCGCGGGTGCCCTTTTTCTTTCCGTTGTCTTTCCCGTCAGGCGGCGACGATGGTGTGACGACCGCTCCAGTGTTCGCCGGCGGCCAGCGTCTGCGGGCGCTCGGCGATGGCCGGCTCGATGCAGATCATGCGGCGGAAATCGAGGTCGGGCATGTCGTTCAGCGCCCGGCACTTGTGTTCCCACGGGTTCCAAACGACCAGATCCGGGAATCCTTCGCTCTGGAAACCGAAGGCCCGCGCGCCATCGTGCAGCACCACGGTATCCGGCGCCCGACGGTAGAGGCGATCGACCTCGTCCTCGACGATGAGTGCGTCCAGCCGGTCGTCCTTCGCCTTGTCGCCGTCGGTGGCATCGAGGTAACGCGTGTTGCGCAGGCCTTCGAGGCGGCAGTTCTCGACTTCGGTGACGCGCAGATAGCTGTGCAGCGCGGCGGCAAAGTCGAAGGCGGTGTCACCCGTGTTCTCGACCGAAAGTTCGAGGTCAAGCCGGTTGCCGCCGATCACCACGGTCAGCTCCAGCGCAAAGGCGTGCGGCCAGACCGCGCGCGTTGCTTCGTCGTCGGTCAGGCGCAGCGTCGCGATGGCGAAGTCCTTCGATACGCGGGTCTGATCGACCTGCCAGACGAGGGTGCGCGCGAAACCGTGGCGCGGGCCGGGTCCACGCTCGGCGAACTGCGGAAAGATGACCGGAATGCCGCCGCGCAGCGCGCTGCGTCCGTCGAAGCGCGCCTGCGGCGACAGATACAGCCTTTCCTTGCCGCCGGCCGGCACCCACGACAGCACTTGCGCCCCGAACAGGCTGACCACGCAGGTGGCGCCGTCGGGTGCGCGCAGTTCGAGCGCAGGCTGACCGTGAAAGTCTATGGTGTTAACAGAAGCGTCGGTCGAGGTCATTGCGGGCGGCGACAGGAAACGAGGGCGCACATGTTAGCGCCTGCGGCGCTTCAGTCGTCCAGTCCGGCCCGTACGCAGGCCACATAGGCGGCCCCGTCCGGCGGCTGACGGTCACGTTGCGCGCGCCAGATGGTTTCGCCGAGGCAGTCCAGCACACGGTGCAGCGCCTCGTGTTCGTCGCCCAGCCTGGCGCGCTGGGCCTCGAAGGCTGCGCGTATGCCCGGCGGCTGGTCGATCGCCAGCTGTTCCTCGATCGCCAGGTGCAGCGACAGGTGCAGAAAAGGGTTGGTTTCGCCCAGCTCCGGCGGGTATTCACGGGTCAGTGCGCGTTCGCCCTGGTCGAGCAGCGCGTGGTATTCCGGATGGCGGCCCATCAGGGTCAGTGCCAGCGTTTCCATCTGCGTCAGCGGCTGCTTGCCGCCGCGCTTGGCCCAGGTGTCGATGAAGAACTGGCGGGCCTGGTCGCGGGAGGGGTTGAACATGGCGCGAAAAGCAGTCTGATACGGACAGCTATTGCACCACAGCCACGGATTTGCCGCCGGATTAGTACATTTGCATTATTCTTCGGCTTGATCGTCCCATGTAGCGTCGCTGTTTCCGGCGGCGCGTCGGCATGGGGTCGTCGCGAGGCAGACTGAAGGAGGCTGGCATGGCCCGAGTGTGCTCATCAGTGTTCTTTCCCCGCGTGTCCGAGGGTTCTCCGCGGCGCGAATTCCGCTTGCTGGTCGTACAACGTGCGGTACGCGGGCGGTTCAGTCCGCTCATCCCGCACTGGGCGCAGTTGCCAGGCTGGCAGGTCCGTTCGGCGGCAAATCTGGCGTCGATGCTCCTGCCGACTGCGGCGATGCGTCCGCACGCGGTGCTGGTGGATACCGACCCCGGAACGACGGCGCGGGTGCTGCGCGACTTTCCCGAGGCGCATCAGGTCCTTCATGTCGATGAGCGGACGGATCCGGCCGACGCGGCCGGCTTCGATGCCGTCGTCTGCTCTAGCTGGTGGCAGCGCGACCGTCATCCGGAGGTGCTGCGTTCGCGTATCGACGTGATTCACGAGGGCATCGCCAGCGCCCAGCCTTACGCCGCCGGCCGTGTGCTCAGCCGGGACGGCCGTCCGCTGTTTCGCGGAGAGCCCGTGCTCAGCGTGCTGATGGACGATTGGGCCGACCCGGACGATGCGCAGGCGCTCGCCGGCGCGCTCGAACAGGTGCTGCGCGCCCGCACCGATTGTCGGGTGCTGGTGATCGGGCGTCCGCTTCCGTCGGTCAGCGGCAGCGCGGCTGACATCGCCCGTATCGATCTCATCGAAGACCCGGGAGAGGCGCGTCGGGGGGCTCTGCTGGCTTTGTCCAGGGTGCATCTGCACCCGGGCCGGAGCTCGCAGTCGGCGCTTGAGGCGATGGCGAGCGGGTGCGCGGTGGTTGCGCCGGGACACGCGCCTGCGCGCGAGGTGTTGCGCGATGGCGTGAGCGGATGTCTGGTGGAGGTGGCGAGTTCCGCAGCACTGGGCGATGCGGCGATCGGACTGCTCGACGACGCGGCAACGGCCGAGCGCTATGGGCGCGAGGCGCGCGCCGACGTCGCCCGCGACTACGACGTGGCGACCGCGGCACGGCGCTACGCCCGCCTGCTGCACGGACCGCTGGACGACGAGGAGGGCCTGCCGTGGTCAGCGCTGCCGTGTCGCGACAGCGTTGCGGTCTATTCGCTCCATCAGTAGGCGTTTTCGTCTACCTGTACCGCCTGCAGCACGATGGCGGCGATTTCCTCGATCGATTTGTGAGTCGAGTCGAGCCAGCGGATGCCTTCCATGCGCATCAACTTCTGCGCCGCGTCAACCTCGAAGCGGCAGTTCTCGATCGATGCGTAGTGGCTGCCGCGGCGGCGCTCCTCGCGGATCTGCGACAGGCGTTCCGGCGAAATGGTCAGACCGAACAGCTTGGCGCGGTACTTCACCAGCTCGGTCGGCAGCTTGTTGCGCTCGAAATCCTCAGGAATCAATGGATAGTTCGCCACCTTCACGCCGAACTGCATCGCCATGTAGAGGCTGGTCGGCGTCTTGCCGGAGCGGGACACGCCGACCAGGATCACGTCCGCCTGCGCCAGTTCCTTGTGCGACATCCCGTCGTCGTGCGCCAGCGAGAAATTGATCGCCTCGATGCGACGCTGGTAGTCGGCGCTTTCTTCCATGCCTTTCTGGCGGCCGACATTGTGGTTCGCCGCCTGGCCCAGCTCTTCTTCGAGAGGGCCGACGAAGTGCTCGAACATGTCGAGGAAGAGCGCATCGGCCTGGCGCACCGTGCGCGCGACCTCGGCATTGACGATCGAAGTGACGACGATGGGCCGCTCGCCGTCGCGCATCTTGGCTTCGGTCATCCGTTCGACGCAATCGAGCGCGTTATCGACCGAATCGACGAAGGGAACACGGGTTTGCCGGAATTTCATGCCCTCGAACTGGGAGAGCAGGCTACGGCCCAGGGTTTCTGCGGTGATGCCGGTACTGTCGGAGATGAAGAAGACGGTTCTCATGGCCATTTCCTCAGGAATCAGAACGTAAACATCACGTTGGACGGAAAAATTTCCGCAGCGCAACAGCGACTTTAACTAGAATGCCGGCTTCCCGCGCACCCACCCGGTGCGACAGGAAAGTACACGGTCGCCGCAACAAGCGATCGCCCCATGTTCAAGAGAGGATACCCATGTCTCGCTACGTCATCCCGTTCGAACAGCTGCGCATGACCGACGTCGAAAGCGTCGGTGGCAAGAATGCGTCGCTGGGCGAAATGATCAGCCAGCTCCCGAAGTCCGTGCGCGTACCCGGAGGTTTTGCCACCACGGCTGAAGCCTTCCGCGAGTTTCTGGCACAGGACGGCCTGGCCGATCGCATCCACGCGGCCCTCGAGGCGCTGGATGTCGATGACGTCAATGCGCTGGCCCGTACCGGCGCGCAGATCCGTCAGTGGATGATGGACACCCCGTTCCCGGCCCAGCTCGAAGCCGATATCCGCAGCTTCTATGCGCAGCTCGACGCCGCCGGCAACGGCTCTTTCGCGGTGCGCAGTTCGGCCACTGCCGAGGATCTGCCGGACGCCTCCTTCGCCGGCCAGCAGGAAACCTTCCTGAACATCTCCGGCATCGACAACGTGCTGCACGCGATCCGCGAGGTGTTCGCGTCGCTCTACAACGACCGCGCGATCAGCTACCGCGCGCACAAGGGCTTCATGCACGCGGGTGTCGCGCTGTCGGCCGGTGTGCAGCGCATGGTGCGCTCGGACAAGGGCGCGGCCGGCGTCATGTTCACGCTGGATACCGAATCCGGTTTCCGCGACGTCGTGTTCATCACCTCGAGCTACGGTCTGGGTGAAACGGTAGTGCAGGGCGCGGTCAATCCGGACGAGTTCTACGTACACAAGCCCATGCTGGCCCAGGGTCGCCCGGCGGTGATCCGCCGC
The DNA here is from genome assembly GCF_059552495.1 of Methyloversatilis sp. S146-33. The sequence goes on along the minus strand of NZ_JCANOT010000004.1, from coordinate 8,605 downwards.
ACCCTCGGCAGCAAGATGATCAAGATGGAGTTCGCGGCGACGGCAGCGGCCGGCCGCAGCGTGCAGACGGTGGACGTGAGCGACACCGACCGCCAGCGCTTCTCGCTGACCGACGAACAGGTGCTCGAACTGGCGCGCTACGCGATGACCATCGAAGCGCATTACGCGCGTCCGATGGATATCGAATGGGGCCTGGACGGCGTCGACGGCCAGCTCTACATCCTGCAGGCGCGACCGGAAACCGTGAAGTCGCACGAGTCCGGCATGTCGCAGCAGAAGTTCCGCCTGAAGCAGTACGGCAAGGTGCTGGCCAGCGGCCGCGCCATCGGCCAGAAGATCGGCGCCGGCCCGGTGCGCATCGTCGAGAGCGCAGCCGAAATGGACAAGGTGCAGGCCGGTGACGTGCTCGTCACCGACATGACCGATCCGAACTGGGAACCGGTCATGAAGAAGGCGGCGGCCATCGTCACCAACCGTGGCGGCCGTACCTGCCACGCGGCCATCATCGCCCGCGAACTGGGCATTCCGGCCATTGTCGGCTGCGGCGACGCAACCGAAACGCTGACCGAAGGCGAGGAAGTCACCGCCAGCTGCGCCGAGGGCGATACCGGCAACATCTATCGCGGCCGCCTGGACTTCGAAGTGGTCACCTCCGACCTGTCCAATCTGCCCGACCTCGACCTCAAGGTGATGATGAACGTCGGCAACCCGGAACTGGCCTTCGATTTCTGCCAGCTGCCGAACGCCGGCGTCGGTCTGGCCCGGCTCGAGTTCGTCATCAACAACACGATCGGCATTCACCCGAAGGCGATTCTGGAGATCGACCAGGCGCCGGCCCGCTTGCGCGAGGAAATCCGCCGTCGCGCCCGCGGTTACGCGAATCCGGAAGCCTTCTTCGTGGACAAGCTGGTCGAAGGCGTGGCCACCATCGCCGCCGCCTTCTGGCCGAAGCCTGTCATCGTGCGCCTGTCCGACTTCAAGTCGAACGAGTACAAGAAGCTGCTCGGCGGCGACATCTACGAGCCGGACGAAGAGAACCCGATGCTGGGCTTCCGCGGTGCGTCGCGCTATATCGCGCACAGCTTCCGCGACTGCTTCGAGCTCGAGTGCCGCGCGATGCGTCGCGTGCGCGACGAGCTGGGTCTGACCAACGTCGAACTGATGGTGCCCTTCGTCCGCAACGTCGGCGAGGCGGCCGAAGTGGTGAAGCTGCTCGGCGAGCACGGGCTGAAGCGCGGCGAGAACGGCCTGCGCCTGATCATGATGTGCGAGATCCCGTCCAACGCGCTGCTGGCCGAACAGTTCCTCGAGCACTTCGACGGCTTCTCGATCGGCTCGAACGACCTGACCCAGCTCACGCTGGGTCTGGACCGCGATTCCGGCCTGGTGGCTGGCGCCTTCGACGAGCGCGACCCCGCGGTCAAGATGCTACTGTCGATGGCGATCCGTACCGCCAACCGTCTGGGCAAATATGTCGGCATCTGCGGTCAGGGCCCGTCCGACCACGCGGATTTCGCGTTGTGGCTGATGGACGAGGGCATCCAGAGCGTGTCGCTGAACCCGGACACGGTGGTCGATACCTGGCTGAAGTTCGCTGCGCACGCCAAGGAAAAGTAATCGGCGCTGCAGCAGGAAGCCCCGCTTCGGCGGGGCTTTTTTTTCGCCTGCACTGTTTGCCGGACGAGGGCTGGGGGCGAAAAAAAAGCGCACCGTGAGGTGCGCTTTCTTTCAGTGCGGATCGCCTTGCGGCGATCTCAAACCGTCTGAAGAATCAGAGCGGCTTGATTTCGGAGGCCTGCAGACCCTTCGGGCCGCGGGTCACTTCGAACGACACCTTCTGGTTTTCTTGCAGCGACTTGAAGCCGTTGCCCTGGATCGCGGAGAAGTGCGCGAACAGGTCTTCACCGCCGTCGTCCGGGGAGATGAAACCGAAACCCTTGGCGTCATTGAACCACTTGACAGTACCAGTTGCCATTTTTGAATTCCTTTGAATACGTAGTTTTGAACAAGTCATCGCGACACGCGAAGACCGTAGCGCAGGGAAACCTCAAGGGGAATATGGCAAGCGGAGTACTGACTTGAAAATCGAGAACCGACGCACAACACGTTCATGCTTGAAATCACCTACAGACGTGCTTATACGGGAATAGCGCGCGCGACGCAAACGGTATTTTCACTGATGCATTGTTTGCACGTAAGCAGCGATTGCCGGCAACGCTTCAGTACGGCTCACGGACTGACGTTATCCGGTACAAAGTGGATGCATGATGTGCACTGACGTGGACGCGGAACAGGAGACCACTTGATAACTGCGACGGTGCCTGAAGCCGCTCGAATGCAGCGGCGATGCGTCGAAACGTTGCGCCGCAGCGTGCGCGCTTTACTGGGCGCAATTGCCGTCTCGCTGCTTTCCGGCTGTGCCGACGACGCGCCGGTTGTGCAGCGGCCCGAGTACGCACGAGCCGATGCGGTGCCGCAGTTGCGCCGCCTCAGCTTCGGTGTGCACCCTCTGCACAACCCCGGGCGTCTGATGGCGCTCTACGGCCCTATCGTCGAAGCGCTCAACGAAGCGCTGCCCGATGTCGTGATCCGTCTGGAGGCCTCGCGTGACTACGCGGATTACGAACGCAAGCTGCGCGAGCGGACGCTCGATCTGGCACTGCCCAATCCCTATCAGACGGTCTCGGTCGCGGCGCCTGCCTACCGCGTCTTCGGCAAGGTGTCCGGCGACGAGGACTTTCATGGTCTGATACTGCGGCGTCGCGACAGTCCGATCAGGCAGCCGCTCGACCTGCGGGGGGCGACTTTCAGCTGTCCGGCGCGCACCGCGGTGGCCGCCTGCATGCTGCCGCTGCTGCATCTGCGCGAGGCGGGTCTCGACGTCGCTCGCCAGCTCGACGTCAGGACGGTCGGCTCGCAGGAATCCAGTATCCTGAACGTGGCGCGTGGTCTGGTTGACGCAGGCGCAACCTGGCCGCCGCCCTGGCGTGCGTTCCAGAAGGACTACCCGGGGCTCGCTGCACAGCTCGAGGTCGCCTGGGTTACCGACAACCTTCCGAACAACAGCCTGATGGCGCGGGCAGACCTGGAGCCCGAACTGGTCGAACGTGTCGCGCAGTTCCTGTTCGGTCTGGCGACGACCGAAGAAGGGCGGAGACTGCTGGTCAATGCCGAGATTGCGGGCTTCGAACCGGCGACCGATGCCCGCTACGCGCCGGTGCAGGTGATGCTCGCCCGCTACGCGGAATTGATAGGCCCGATCGGACCATGACGCTCGCCGCTACCTGCGCTGCCCGGCTGCGCTCGCTGTTCACGGCGTCGCTGACCCGTCGCCTGGTGTTGTCGATCGTCGTGCTGCATGCGGTACTGATTTCGTTCTTCGTCAGTGATCTGGTTCGCCGGGAGCGCGAGGTGCTGCTGGCGCAGTCGCGTGCGGCGCTGCTGGCCGAGGTCGAACTGCTGTCGCGCAGCGGCCGGGAATGGGTGATGGCGAACGATCTCGCCGGCCTCGACGAGCTGCTGCAGAGCGTGCGCAGTTCGCCCGGCATCGAATACGCGATGTATCTGGATCCTGACGGCCGGGTGCTGGTCCATACCGAAGCCGAGCGCAGCGGTACGGTGCTGTCCGATACGCTCAGCCTGTCCGCTCTGTCTGCGGGCGTCGGGCAGGGTGCGCGGCTGCTGCAGCAGACGGCGGAACTGAGCGACGCTCTGGCGCCTGTGCACTACGGCGACCGCTTGGTCGGCTGGGTGCGCATCGCGCGCAACCACCAGAGCGAGGCAGCGGCGCTGCAGCGCGCGGTGTTTGACGGTGCGCTCTACGCGATGACGGCCATCGCCATCGGCACCCTGCTGGCGATGCTGCTGGCGCGCGGTCTCACCGCGGACCTGCGCCGCGCACGCGGCCTGTTCGAGCGGGTACGCGAGGGTGATCTGTCGCAGCGTCTGTCGCATCGACGCCAGGACGAACTTGGCCATCTGCTCGACGGCATCAACGACACGCTCGATACGCTGATGCGCAACGACCGCGTGCTGCAGCAGACGCAGGAGAGGCTGGAGCTCGCCGTCAAGGGTTCAAACGACGGCGTGTGGGACTGGGACCTGGCGAGCAACGATGTCTATTACTCGCCGCGCTGGAAGCAGATGCTCGGCTATTCCGACGACGAGCTGGGCAATCGTCCTGACGCATTTCTCGATCGCGTTCATCCGGATGATCTGCCGCGCCTGCTTGACCGCATTAACGACTATCTCGAAGGGCGCATTCCGGTCTACGAAATCATCATTCGCGTACGACATCGCGACGGCGGCTGGCGTTGGATCATGTCGCGCGGATCGGCGGTGCGCGACCCCGGCGGACACGCCCGGCGGATGAGCGGCACCCACACCGACATCACGCCGCTGAAGAACGCCGAAGCCGGCCTCGCGCTCGAGCGATCGCGCCTCTACAGCCTGCTCGCGCAGATGTACATCGGCGTCGTGATGGAGGACGCCGACGGGCGGATCGCATTGTGCAACCACGCCTTCTGCGACCTGCTGTCGGTGTCGGGAGATCCGGCCGACTTCATCGGTCGGCGGCGTGAGGACCTGCTGATCGACGCGCAGGCGCTGTTCGCCGACGGTGCGGCCGCTGTGCAGCGCGCACTCGACATCGCGCAGCGCGGCGAGGCGGTGATCGGCGAGCGCGTGCACCTGAAGGACGGCCGCGTGATCGAGCGCGATTTCCTGCCCATCCGCGTCGGCGACGCGCAGCAGGGGGCACTGTGGACGTTGCGTGACATTTCGGCCCGCATCCGGCTGGAGCGGAATCTGTCGGCGGAGAAGGAGCGGCTGCGCGTCACCCTGCTGTCGATCGGCGATGCGGTGATATCGACCGGCGAGGACGGCCGCATCGATTTCCTGAACCCGGTTGCCGAGCACCTGACCGGCTGGTCCAACGAAGAGGCGGCGGGCCGACCGCTGGCCGAGGTGCTGCGCCTGGTCGACGGCGTGAGCCGCCAGCCGCGTCCCGATCCGGCGATCGAGGTGCTGCGCCAGCAGGTCGTGACGCCGCTGGAAGGCGAGACGCTGCTGGTGTCGCGCAGTGGCGAGGAGCGTGTGGTCGAGGACTCGGCCGCGCCGATACGCGATGCGCAGGGCGGCGTCTGTGGCGCGGTCGTCGTGTTCCGTGACGCCACCGACCGCCATCGCATGCAGGAGCGCCTGCGCTGGCAGGCGACGCACGATCCGCTGACCGGTCTGGCCAACCGGCTGCTGCTGGAGGATCGCCTGACCCAGGCCATGGCGCGCGCGCGCCGCCAGGACAAGCTGCTCGCGGTATGCGTGCTCGACCTCGACGAATTCAAGGCGGTCAATGACCGGCTCGGCCACGAAGCCGGTGACGAACTGCTGCAGGCCATCGCGCACCGCCTCAGCGTGTCGGTGCGCATGGACGACACGGTGGCACGGCTGGGCGGCGACGAATTCGTCGTGCTGCTCGGTTCGCTTGGCGATGTCGGCGAGATGGAAGCCTGTCTCGAACGCATGCTGGCCGCGCTGGCCGAGCCGCTGCATCTCGCCGGCGAGGAAGTGAGCACGCCGGCCAGCATAGGCGTCACGCTCTACCCGCTCAACGACAGCGAAGCCGATGCGCTGCTGCGCCACGCCGACCAGGCCATGTACGCCGCCAAACAGTCCGGCGGGCGTTGCTACCGGCTGTTCGATTTCGAGCACAGCCAGGAGTCGGTCGAGCGCCTGCGACGCAAGGAACGCATCGGCGAGGCAATTACGCACGGTGAGATGAGGCTGTACTTCCAGCCGCGCATCGACATGCGCGAGGGGCGCATGGTGAGCGCCGAGGCACTGGTGCGCTGGCAACACCCCGAGGAGGGTCTGTTGCCGCCGGACAGCTTCCTGCCGCTGATCGACAACGATCTGGAGATCCACCGTCTCGGCGAGTGGGTCATCCGCGACGCGCTACGGCATCTGGCGACCTGGTGGGCGGCCGGTGCGCACTTCAGTGTGTCGGTCAATATTTCAGCCCCGCATCTGCTGGCGCCGGGCTTCGTCATGCGCTTGGCCGAACTGCTGGCGGAGCAGCCGCAGCTGCCGCGTCGCGTGCTCGAGATCGAGGTGGTCGAATCGGTGGCGCTGAACGACATCGAGCGCGCCGCCAACGTGGTCAGCGATATCCGTCGACTGGGCGTGCGGGTGGCAATCGACGATTTCGGCGTCGGCTATGCCTCGCTTGGCTATCTGCGTCGGCTCCCGGTCGACGTCGTCAAGATAGACAAGTCCTTCGTGCTCGACATGCTGGACGACGAGGACGATTTCGAGGTCGTGCAGGCGGTCATCGCGCTGGCGCGCGCGCTGCGCCGGGAATCGGTGGCCGAAGGGGTCGAGACTGCTGAGCACGGGCTGCTGCTGATGCGTCTGGGCTGTCACCAGGTACAGGGCTACGGCATCGCGCGACCGATGCCGGCGGCCGATCTGCTGCCTTGGCTGGCGGCCTGGGTGCCGGACCCGCGGTGGACGGAATGGCGGGATTTCAGCTGGGATATCGACGACAGGCCGCTATTTACCGCGATACGCGACTTCAATCGCTGGGCCGACGACGTACTGGCGATCGCCGCCGGCCAGACGGCGCGCCTGAGCGACGTCGAGGTGCGTGACCCGACGCAATGCCGCTTCGGTCTGTGGTTCCACGCCGAGGGCGAACAGCGCTACGGCAGCCTCGACGAGTATCGGCGCCTCGATGTGGCGCACCGTGAACTGCACGAACTGGGTGCCGACATCATCGATTGCCTGCAGCGTGGCGACGCGGCTGGAGCACAGGCCGCAGCGCTCAGTCTGAGCGCTGCGCGCGAACGGGTGACGGTCTGCATCGACGCGCTGCAGCGCGCTGCACGGCGCCGAGCGGTCACCGGCTGACGCCGGCGACCGCGCCTGTCACGCGTCGATCAGGATGCCCAGATCGCGCAGGCGCTGCATCATTTCATCGACCGTCTGTTCGATGTCGCGGCCGCTGGTGTCGATGCGGATTTCTGCGTTCTCCGGTGCTTCGTAGGGCGAGTCGATACCGGTGAAGTTCTTGATCTCGCCGCGCCGCGCCTTCTTGTACAGCCCCTTCGGGTCGCGCTCCTCGGCCACTGCGATCGGCGTGTCGACGAAGATTTCGATGAATTCGCCGTCTTCCAGCAGACCGCGCGCCATGCGGCGTTCGGAGCGGAAGGGCGAAATGAAGGCGGTCAGCACGATGAGACCGGCATCGACCATCAGCTTGGCCACTTCGGCGACGCGGCGGATGTTCTCGACACGGTCCGCTTCGGTGAAGCCCAGATCCTTGTTCAGGCCGTGGCGCACGTTGTCGCCATCGAGCAGATAGGTGTGACGGCCGAGCGCGTTCAATCGCTTTTCGAGCTGGTTGGCCAGTGTCGATTTGCCCGCGCCGGACAGGCCGGTGAACCACAGCACGCAGGGTTTCTGGCCCTTCATCGCACCGCGGGTTGCCTTGTCCACATCGACGTGCTGCATGTGGATGTTGTGCGAGCGGCGCAGCGCGAAGCGCAGCATGCCGGCGCCTATGGTGGCGTTGCTGATGCGGTCGATCAGGATGAAGCCACCGGTTTCGCGTACCGATTCGTAGGGGTCGAAGGCGATCGGCCGGTCGATGCCGAGCTTCACCACCGCGATCTCGTTCAGCGCGAGCTGTTTGGCCGCCAGATGCTCCAGCGTGTTCACGTTCACCTTGTGCTTGATGTCGGTGACCGTGGCGGTAACCGTGCGCGTACCGATCTTCATCAGGTAGGCGCGGCCGGGCATCATCGGCTCGTCCTGCATCCACACCAGCGTGGCCTCGAACTGGTCGGCCACTTCGGCCGGCGTGTCCTTGTGCGAAATCACGTCACCGCGCGAAATGTCGACCTCGTCCTCCAGCACCAGCGTGACCGACTGACCGGCGATGGCACGCGGCAGGTCGCCGTCGGCGGTGACGATGCGCTTGATCGTGCTGGTGCGGCCCGACGGCTGCACGCGGATGGCTGCGCCCGGTTCGATCACGCCGCTGGCGATGGTGCCGGCGAAGCCGCGGAAATCGAGGTTGGGGCGGTTCACCCATTGCACCGGCAGGCGGAAGGGCCCCTTCAGCCGGCGCTTCTGGTCGACCTCGACGGTTTCCAGATAGCCCATCAGCGTCGGGCCGTGGTACCAGCCCATCTGTTCGCTCTGTGACGTGATGTTGTCGCCCTTCAGCGCGGACATCGGTATCGCGACGATGTCCTCCAGGCCCAGCTGAGCGGCGAAGGCGCGGTAGTCGTCGAGGATGCGGCGGAACGTGGTCTCGGAATAGCCGACCAAGTCCATCTTGTTGATGGCGACGACCGCGCGCTTGATGCAGATCAGCGACACCAGGAAGCTGTGACGGCGGGTCTACGTCTGCACGCCGTGGCATGCATCGACCAGGATGCTGGCCAGATCGGCCGGCGAGGCCCCGGTGAGCATGATGCGGGTGTACTGCTCGGGGCCCAGCGTCTCGCCGACGATCAACTTGCGCCGGCCGGTCGCGAAGCAGCGGTAGGCGCGCACAGTGGTGACTCACTGATCACGCTCCGCGGCGAGTCCGTCGACCGGC
>NZ_JCANOT010000003.1:0-10837 GCF_059552495.1 Methyloversatilis sp. S146-33 | reverse complement strand
GAAGAACTTCGAAGGGGGCTGGCAGGCGGCGGTGGCGTATGTGGATACGAACGCGGACAAGAACTTCTACACCATCTGCGACAACGGCATCCGTTGCAAGGACACCGGCGACAGCAAGTGGCTGATCTACGTGAAGCGCACCTTCTGACGCACCGACAATGACCTCGCGGATTCCGCCTCCGGCGGAATCCTTGACGGCCGCACGCTCTCCTCGCGTCGCGGCCGTTTTTTTCAGCCGGACAATCCCGGGAAGGGCCAGTCGCCGGTGCCGGAGGACCACGGCTGCGCCCGCACCTGCGGCGGGCGCTTCAGCGTGGATGACGGCGACTCGCCGAACAGCGCCTTGTAGTAGGACGAGAACATGCCCATGTGCCAGAAGCCCCACTTGCAGGCGGCACTGCTGACCGACATGTCGGGGCCGCCATGCAGCAGGTCCTTGCGTACGCCGTGCAGGCGCACGTAGCGCAGGAAGGTGACCGGGCTGATGCCCAGCACGTTCATGAAGGCATGGTGCAGGCCGCGCCGGCTCATCTTCAGATGCGCGCTGAGGTCGCTGACCGACGGTGGCGCGTCGCGGTTGGCAAGGATGTACTGGCGTGCGCGCTCGACGATGGCGCGGTGGATGGCGTGGCCGCCGCGGCTGCGTTCGGGGCGCTCGGAAATCGACAGCAGCGCGGTGAGCGATGCATTGATGATGGATTCCGATACCGCCTGACAGGAGGCCGCGTGCTGCAGCACCTCGGGCGTGGACTGCACGCAGCACATCACCTCGTGCAGCACCTGCCGGTAGCGCATCGCCGCTCCTGACTGCAGCGTCTGCATCTGCGTGCGCGCGACCACGCTCGCGACTTCGCGCCCGAGCACCGATTCGGCGTAGCCGTCCAGCGTGTCGGCGTCGATCACGGCGACGAAGATGTCGGACATCCGCGGTGTGCGGAAGTGAAGTTCCTCGCCCGGCAGCAGCGTGAGCAGGCTGTCGCGGCGCACCTCCTGCGCCTGCCAGTAGCCGTCCGGATGCACGTTGATCGGCACACCGAAGGTGTAGGACGACGGACGCGGATGGCCCTTCTCGTCGATCACCTGGTCCATCGATTCGCGGAACAGCTGCACCGGGCCGGACGACATTTCGACGATGCGGCCGCGGAATTCGCCGCTGGTCAGCTGCAGGTATTCCTGCGACCACTGCGGCAGGCTGTCGGCGTGCTGACAGGGGTCCTCGGTGACGAAACAGCACACCTGGGGACCGACCGGCTGTTCGTGCGACAGCATCTCGCGGGTGGATTCAACGGTATTCACGCTCACTCCCTTCGCCGCTCGTGATCGGCGCAACCCATGCTGTCTGGCAGGACGGATGACGCTTCGGAAAATGGCGGCGTTCTCTGTGTCTGCGGATCGGCGTGCGTTCCGGCGCACAGACCGGACCCGCCCGGCTCGCCCGGACTCCTCTGAAACCCATGGTAGGCCTGCCCACATCCCCCGGCAATACACCGCCGGCTGGCGTCCGGACGAACGGGCCGATTCTTGATAGTGCGAACGGAACCTCTGGCCGGTTCGCGATAACGCCCGTGCAGACCCCACTCCTATAGTCGATCAACGGCCGGCGAGCTCCGCCTGCGCCGTGATCCACAGACGCCGCATCGCCACCGGGCGGCATTCATGGCCAACAACTCAAGAGGTACTCGATGCACAGAACAGTACTCAACAGGAGGTCGCAGCGAGCGCTCGCGCTTGCCGCCGGCCTGCTCACCCAGCTTTGCGTCGCCGGCGCCTACGCGGCCGCCCCGGCGGGCGAAGCGCTGGTCAATACCAAGTGCGCGTCCTGTCACTCCGCCAAGGGCGACGGCAAGTGGGACCGCATCAGCGAAAGCCGCCGCACACCCGAAGGCTGGGACATGACGGTCGCCCGCATGAGCTTCGCGCACGGCGTCAAGCTGAGCCACGACGAGCGCGGCGCCATCGTCAAATACCTGTCGGACGCCTACGGCCTGTCGCCGGACGAGTCGGCGGCGCACCGCTACATCGTCGACCGCACGCCCAGCGTGGTCGAGCACCCGGAGAACAAGCTGATCGGCGACACCTGCGCGCGCTGCCACTCCTACGGCCGCATCGCGGTACAGCGTCGCACCGAGGCGGACTGGCGCAAGCTGGTGCACTTCCATGTCGGTCAGTTTCCGGCGATCGAGATCCAGGCTGGCGGTCGCGACCGCAACTGGTTCGACATCGCCACCGGCGAGGCCGCGGTCGAACTGGGCAAGGTGTACGGCTTCGAGTCCGACAGCTGGAACAAGTGGAAGGCGCAGAAGCCGGCTGACGCGAGCGGCAGCTGGCGCCTGGTCGGCCACAAGCCGGGCACCGGTGCCTACGAAGGTACGGCCACGGTAAAGCGCACCGGCAACGACGCCTATTCGGTCAGCATGACCGTGCGCTATGAGAACGGCACGAGCGAACAGCTGACCGGATCGGCCCTCGTCTACACCGGTCACGAATGGCGCGCGACGCTGAAGAGCGGCGAGCGCGAGATCAACCAGGTCATGACGCTGGCCGACGGTGGGCGTTCGCTGTCGGGTCGCTGGTTCGAGTCCGGTTACGACGCGATCGGCGGCACGCTGCGCGCCGTGCGCGCCGATGGCGCCACGCCGACCGTGCTGTCGGTGCAGCCCGCCGCGCTGAAGGCGGGTACCCGCGGCCGCCTGGTCATCAACGGCGTCGGTCTCGACGGCGACGTGAACCTGGGCAATGGCGTGAAGGTGGTATCGGTAGCCGAGCGCAGCGCCGAGCGTGTGGTGGTCGAGGTCGAGTCGGCGAAGGACGCCGTGACCGGACCGCGCGAGGTGAAGGTGGGTAACGCACGCAGCGGCGACGCGCTCAAGGTCTATCAGCGCATCGACTACGTGAAGATCACGCCCGACCACCCGATGGCCCGTGTCGGCGGCAACGGCGGCTCGATGAACAAGGTGCCGGCCCAGCTCGAAGCGCTGGCCTACGCCGTGGGCGCCGACGGCAAGCAGGGTACGGCCGACGATGTGCTGCTGGGCGCCATGCCTGCGGCCTGGTCCTTCGACAACCTGAACAAGGTGGCGGCGGAAATGAAGGACGCCAAGTTCGCCGGCCGCATCGACCAGAGCGGCCTGTTCATGACCAATGACGCCGGTCCCAATCCGCAGCGCAAGTACCGCACCAACAACGCGGGCGAGCTGAAGGTGACCGCCGCGGTCAAGGACGGCACGCGCACGGTCAAGGCCACGGCGCCGCTGATCGTCACCGTGCAGCGCTTCAACGATCCCCCGATCCGCTGAGGGCGGGCCGTCACCGGAACAGCCACCATGTCCGAAGCCAACCTGCTTTACGTCGATACGCACGCCTTCCACGACGTGGATGTGAAGGGCCGGCGCGTGCTGCTGCACGTGCCGAGCACCGGCATCTTCGATCTCGACGGCGTGACCACCGAGGTGCTCGATTTCGTGCGGCCGAAGGCGACCGTGAGCTTCGAGGAGCTGCTGCAGCGCTTCTCGGGCAGCGGTTCGCCGACGCTGATCGCCGACGCGATCGAGGACCTGAAGTCGCTGGGCGTGCTGCGCGGCGACCCCGCCGTGGCCGACCGCGGCGCCGGGATCAGCGTGACCGAGTTTCCGCTCAGCACCATCGTGCTGAACGTGAACACCGGCTGCAACCTGAGTTGTACCTACTGCTACAAGGAGGACCTGACGACGCCGTCCAAGGGCGAGAAGCTCGACTTCGACAAGGCGAAGAAGAGCATCGAGCTGCTGCTGAAGGAAGGGGCGAAGCGCGACCGCGTCAACGTGGTGTTCTTCGGCGGCGAGCCGCTGTCGAACATGCGGCTGATCAAGGCGGTCACCGCCTACGCGGAAGAGCGCTGCCGCGAGGAGGGCAAGCAGGTCGACTTCTCGCTGACCACCAACGCCACGCTGCTCACCGAAGAGATCGCCGACTGGTTCAACGAACACTCCTTCGGCATCTCGATCAGCATGGATGGTCCGCAGGCGGTGCACGACCTGCGCCGCAAGACCATAGGCGGCAAGGGCACTTACGAGGTGGTGGCGAAGAAGGCGCGCATGCTGCTGTCGCGCTACACCGCGCGGGCAGTCGGTGCGCGGGTCACGCTGACCGCAGGCTATTCCGACGTGGCGGCCATCCACCATCACCTGAAGGACGAAATCGGCTTCGCCGAAGTGGGTTTCGCGCCGGTCACCAGTAATCCGATCACCACCTTCAACCTGGTCGGTGACGAGTTGCGCGCGGTGTTCGACGCGATGAAGACGCTGGGCCGCGAGTACGTCGAGGCGGCAGTCGAGGGCCGCAACATCGGCTTCTCGAACATGCACCAGATGCTGTCCGACCTGTACGAGGGCCGTCGCAAAGCGCTGCCCTGCGGTGCCGGCATCGGGTTGCTGGCGGTCGATCACAAGGGCGAACTGAATCTCTGCCACCGCTTCACCGGCTCCGAGCTGCCGACCTTCGGCAACGTCGACACCGGCATCGCGAAGGCGGAGCTGGGCGCCTTCCTCGAAGGCGCGCTCGACCGCTCGGAGCGCGGCTGCTCGACCTGCCGCATCCGCAATCTGTGTTCCGGCGGCTGCTACCACGAGTCCTACGCCAACTTCAGCGACCCGCATTCGCCGGTCTATCACTACTGCGAACTGCTCAGGGAGTGGGTCGATTTCGGCATCGAGGCCTACCTCGAAATCCTCGAAAAGAACCCCGCTTTCCTCTACAAGCACGTCGCGAACAGGAGCTCTGAACTATGAACCGCTTGAAACCGCTGAACCGCAAGGCCCACCAGATCGAAGCCGCCCCGAACGACGAGGCGGTCGAGAAGGTGGTCGCGATGACCGCTGCCGTCGCCGGCTGCGCCACCACCTTCGACCCGGGCTGGGAACTGGATCCCTTCCTCGGCGTGGCCGGCCTGTGCCAGCCGATGGAAGCCGATCTGTACGGCTGTTCCGATCCGTGCTGGTGGCCGGCCCAGGTGCCGGACACGCTGCACAACTACCCGGACTGGAACACCGGCAAGGACGACGCTGCGCGCGACTGGAAGGCGCTGCAGAGCGTGTTCCCGAAGTAAGCCCGCGAACGTACAAGAGGAACTGCTGACCATGAAGATCAAGACCACGGCGGCCGCACTGGCCGTCAGCTCCGGCGTCGCGCTGTTCGGCGCCCTTCCGACCGCCGCCCTCGCGGCCAAGGACTATCTGGTGACCGCCGCACGCCCCAACCTCGTGTTCGTGATGGACGCGAAGGAACGCAAGGTGGTGAAGACGCACACCATTCCGAACACCTCGATGGGCAACAGCCCGATCACGCTGGTGCATTCGCGCGACGGCAAGACCGCCTACGTCATCCACAACCGCTGGGAAACCGTGTCCGGCATCGACCTCGACAGCGGCAAGGAAGTATTCCGCGCGGAACTGTCCGGCGGCGACATCCGCGGCAAGTCGCCCTTTCCGATGGACCTGAGCCCGGACGGCAAGGAACTGGCGGTCTATGTGAACCCGACCCAGCTGCTGCCGGGCGAATACAAGGTGCTCGATCCCTATATCGCGATCTACCGCACCGACGCCGGCACCGACGCGGAGCCGGTACGCAAGCTCAAGGTGCCGCGACGCGTGTCCACGCTGGCCTGGTCGGCCAAGGGCGACACCTTGTACGCCTTCAGCTGGGACATGCTCAAGCTCGACCCGCAGACCGGTGCAGTCAAGGGCAAGCACCCGTGGCGCAGCTGGAAGAACGGCGAGCAGGGCGAGCCGGACACGCTGGCGATCTGGCCGCAGTGGGAACAGACCAATGTGTTCGCCACGCCTTACTACGTCGCTTACGCGAACAAGCCGGAAGGCGATCCGTCGGCTCTGCGCGCCGGCATCTGGACGCTGGACCTCGAAAAGGACACGGTGAAGTTCAAGGAATTCGAGAATGCCGGCGTCGTGCTGTTTTCCAGCGTGGTGAACCCGGTGCGCCGCGACGAAACCTATACGGTCTATACCCAGCTCACCAAGGTGAACACGAAGACCGGCAAGATGGACCGTGTCGATCTCGACCATACCTACTACAACGTGAATGTGTCGAGCGACGGCAAGGAGCTGTACATCGGCGGCACCCAGGGCGACATCGCGGTGTATGACAGCGCCACGCTGAAGCGCATCGGCAACATCCGCACGCCGGGCGGTGGCGACCAGGTGCTCACCTCGCTGCGCATCTTCCAGCGCTGAGCGGCATGAGGGCAGAAGCACTCCATGCGCCCACCGCCGGCGCCGCGCCAGTCGCGGTGGCGCCTGCGGGGCCGGGCGGCCGTCGCCTCGGCGCGCTCTACCGCTGGGCCGGCGCCTTCATCCGGCCCGAGTGGCCGGCGCTGGCGGCCGTGCTTCTGCTGTCGCTGCTCGCCGTGCTGGCCGGACTGGCCCAGCCGCTGCTGACCCGGGCGCTGATCGACGACGGCATCCTCGCGCACGATCGCGCGGCGGTGCTGGCGGCCGGCGCCTGGATGGTCGGGCTGGCACTGTTCGCGCTGGCGGTCGGCTTCGCCTGCCGCCGCATCCACGTGGCGGCGTCGGCGCGCATCCTCCACCGCATGCGCGAATCGCTGTTCGCGCATGTGCTGCGGCTGTCGCCGGCCTTCTTCGCGCGCATGCGGCAGGGTGACCTGCTGGCGCGGCTGGAGGGGGACCTCGGCGAGGTGCAGCGCTTCGCCGTCGACGCCGTGCTGTCGGCCATCAACTCGGTGCTCACGCTGATCGGCACCGTCGTCCTGCTCTGGCTGCTCAGTCCCAAGCTCGCGCTCTTCCTCGCACTGCTGATGGGGCTCAACAGCATTGTGCTGTCGTGGGTACGACCGCGCATCGAGAAGCTGTCGCAGCAGTCGCGCGACGCCGGTGTCGAGGTGTCGAGCTTTCTGGTCGAGAAGGTCGGTGCGGTGCGCTGCATACAGACGCACACCGCCGAGCGGCGCGAGCTGGAACGGCTCGCTGCCTTGCACGGCACGGTGCGCGAGCGCCTGCTGTCGCTGCAGCTGTTCGGCTACCTCGGTGGCGCCTTTCCCAACCTGCTGCTGTCGCTGGCGGTGATCGGCATCTTCGTCGGCGGCAGCCTGTCGATGCTGGCCGGCGAGCCGCTGACGCTGGGTACGCTGGTCGCCTTCGCCACCTGCGTGCAGCGCGCCAGCGCGCCGCTGCATGCGCTGATGGGGCTCTACCTGCAGTGGCAGCGGGTGAAGGTGGGCCTGAACCGCGTCGACGAACTGCGCGCGCTCGATGTGCCGGACGATGCGCCTCTGCTGACGGCAGACGTTCTGCCGACCGGCGACCTGGTGGTGCGCGACCTCGCCTTCAGCTATCCGGGCGCGGCGCGCCCGGCGTTCAGCGGACTGAACCTGACCCTTCCTGCCGGCGCCCGCGTGTGGCTGCGTGGCGATTCAGGCAGCGGAAAATCCACCTTCATCGATCTGCTGCATCGCCACTTCGAACCGTCAGCTGGCTGGATGGCCATCGGCGGCGTGAATCTGCAGCGCGTCGACCGCGCGACGCTGCGCCGGCACGTCGTCGTGGTGTCGCAGGAGGCGGTGCTGTTCACCGGCTCACTGCGCGACAACATCCGCTACGGCCGGCCGGACGCGCGTCGCGACGAGGTCGAGCAGGCGGCGCAGGCGGCCGGCGTGAGCGACTTCCTGTCGCGGTTGCCCGAAGGGCTGGACGCCATGGTCGGCCCGCGCGGCGCCTCGCTGTCCGGCGGCGAGCGCCAGCGGGTCGCGCTGGCGCGCGCGCTGCTGATGTCGCCGACGGTACTGGTGATCGACGAGGGCACGTCCTCGCTCGACGGCGCGCTCGAACTGCGCACGCTGGCGGCGATCGACGCGCTGCTGCCGCAGGCGACACGCATCGTGGTCAGTCACCGCGACCTGTCGCAGCTCGCCTTCGACTGCGTCATCGATTTTCCGCAGGCCGCTGCATGACCGCCGTCGTTCGCGTTGGCCTGCTCGACAGTGCGCTGGACAGTGGCTTGAGCGACGCGGTGTATGCCATGACCGGAACCGCGGCGCTGGACGCCGATGCGCGCGGGCACGGCAGCCAGATCGCGCGCTGCGTGCTTGCGCACGCGCCGCAGGCGCGGCTGGCGGTGGCGCAGGTGTTCGACCGCAGCCGTGAAACGACGGTCGATGCGGTGCTCGACGGCCTCTACTGGTTGATCGGGCAGGGCGTTCAGTTGATCAACATGAGCTTCGGCATGCCCACCGCCAGCCCACGGCTGGCGCAGGCCTGTTGCGATGCCGCCGACGCCGACATCGTGCTGGTCGCCTCGGCGCCTGCACGCGGTGCACCGGTGTATCCGGCGGCCTTCGCGCATTGCATCGCGGTGACCGGCGACGCGCGCTGCGCGCCGGGCGAGCTGTCGTGGCTAGCGAGTGCGGCAGCCGACTTCGGCACGCACGCGCTGATCGAACCCGGTCATCCGGAACGCGGCGGCGGCGCCAGCATCGCCACCGCGCGGATGAGCGGGCTGATCGCCGCGCTGCTTGCGCAGGGCGTCGCGCCGGGTGATCTGCGCGCGCGGCTGCAAGGCGCGGCAATCCATGTCGGACCGGAGCGCCGTCATGCGTGATCGCCTGCTGTGGGGCGCCGTGCTGGGGGCGGCGCTTGTCTGCACGGCGCTGCCGGCGGTTGGCAATGCGCTGCTTGCAGCCGCGGGTGCCGCCGCACTGTGGGGCGGCGTGGCGCCCGCCCGGCGCTGCGCGCTGCTGCCTGTTGCGGCCGGTCTGCTGTGGGGCGCGCTGATTGCGCTCGCCGTGCTGCTGTTGGCCGACCGCTTCGACCTGCGCTACGTGTGGATCTACAGCGGCGCCGAACTGCCGCTGCATCTGAAGCTGGCCAATCTGTGGGGCGGCGATGAGGGCACGACGCTGCTGCTGGCGGCGTTCCTGAGCACATTGGCCGCGCGCGGCGCGGCGCAGAGCCGCCAGCGCATCGACGTCACGGCGCTGCTGGCCGCCTGGTACGCGCTGACCGCCGCCTGGCTCGGTCCGTTCGCGGCGACCCCGGTCGACTGGCTGCAGAAGTCGGCGTCACAGGGCATGAACGCGCACCTGATGAAGATATGGATGCTGGTGCACGCGCCGCTCATCCTCGCCGCCTACGCGTGGACGCTGTCGCTCGCTGCACCCGCGCTGGCTGCGCTCGGCGGGCAGGAGACGCGCTGGCCGGGCAGTGCGCTGACGCACGCACGACGAGCCTGGGCACTGCTCACCGCCGGCATCGGCTTCGGCATGGTGTGGGCCTTCGAGGACGCGATGTACGGCCAGGTGTGGCACTGGGACCCGGTGCAGACCGCGGTGTTCGCCGTGTGGTGTCTGCTCGCCGCCCATCTGCACGGCGCCGGCGGCTGGCGGCCCGGGCGCACGATGTGGCGCTGGGTGCCCTTTGCCGCACTGGCGGCGGCGGTGCTGACCGCGGTCGCGATGGGCGTCACGCGCAACGAGGTGCTCGCCAGTTCGCACCGCTACGTCGGCGCGTCGACCTGGGCGGCCCACATGACGCTGGCTGTCCTGCTGTCGCTGGCCGGACTGGCCGCGTGGCTGCACGGACTGCGCGCGGTGCGCCCCCTGCCGAATGCGAAACGCCTGAACCTCGCCGCCTGGGGCTTGCGCGCGACGCAGCTCATTTTCGTGTTCATCGGCCTTGCCGCATCCGCGCATCTTGCCTGGGCCTTCTATGCCAGCGCACAGGGCCTGCCGCGGCCGGACGATTTGAAGCCCTTCTTCGAAACGCTGCGCAACTGGGCGCGCGGCTCCGAGCTGCCGGCGCTGCGCGCGGCCTTCGCGCAGTGGGACGTCGATGGTTACGGGCTGGCGCGTCTGCTGCTGTTGCCCATGGTCGTGACCGGGCTGATCGGCGGCTGGTTCTTCGCCCGCCGGCTGTCGGCGCGACTGGGCTGGATCACGCTGGCGGTCGCGGCACTGGCCTGCGCCGCCATGTTCGAGCACGGCGGCCCGCTGGCCCGTCATTACGCCGGCAGCGGCGTGCTGTCGCAGCAGATCGCCGGCGCGCTGCCGCGCATCGACGCCGCCCTGATCGCCGGCGCCTATCTGGCGCTCGGCTGCGCTGCATGGAGCGTACACGGCGCCTGGCGCAGCCGGCGTAACGCCGGCTACCTGCTGTCGCTCGGCCTGCTGCATCTCGGTGCGGTGGTCGCGCTGTGGGGCGGGTTGCTGGCGACGGCGCTGAATGGCTATTCGCAGCACCTGGTGGCTATCGACGGAGAGTGGCAGCGTGCGCATCAGGGCTATGCGGTGCGCGTCACCGGCCTCGACGTGGACCGCGCGGCCGACGGCGGTCGCACGCAGGGTCGCGGCAGCTTCCGCGCGCTGGCGCAGATCGAGATTTCGACGCCTGAGCACGGTGTGCTGCAGGGACAGACGCTGTACCGCGACGCCCGCAGCGCGATCGCGGGCTACGCCGGGCCGGTGCGCCAGATCTGCGAAATCCTCGACTACCGCTATGCGCGTTACGCCGACCAGCCAGGCTATGTGCTGCATCCCTTCATCGACCGCGGCTGGGCGCGCGACCTGCAGCTGTGGGTCGCCACCTCGTCCGCGGTGGCGGCGCTCGAAGGCGGGCCGCAGGTTGCGCAGGCGGTGGTCGTGCTGCGGGTGCTGCCCTTCGCGTCGCTGTTGTGGATCGGTCTGACGCTGACTTCGCTCGGCGCGCTGTGGCTCGCATTGCGCCCAATGCCGACACACAGGGAGGTGCAACAATGAATCCGCTGCTCATACTCGGGGCCGGCCCGGCCGCCAGTCTGCTTGCGATCGCACTGGCGCGGCACGATATGCCGGCGC
>NZ_JCANOT010000002.1:0-2963 GCF_059552495.1 Methyloversatilis sp. S146-33 | reverse complement strand
ACGCCGCTCCAGGGCTTTTCGAGAGCGCCAAGTTCGCCGAAGAACCGCGCGAGGCCCGCCACATCTCCAGTCTCGGTCCACACCTCAACACTTGCCGAAAGCGCGTGGCTTTCTAGCACCGCAGAGAGATAGGAATTAGTTACCGCTTCGATGCGGAGTGAACGGTTGGAGGTTGAGGAACGTAGCGTGAGCAACGGGATGACCTGCGCCATTTAACGTCGTAGTTGTGCGGACGCCGGAGCGGCGCAGCCGCGCAGGGCACCCAAAGCGCAGCTTTGGGCGGTCCGCTCGAACGCAGTGTTGGACGACACCGAGACCGTCAGCGAAGGCACGTTGTGCATGACGAAGCCGTTGCCCCTCTAAGTTGATCTGAACTTAACCAGGCCAGCTGCATTTGCCGCGGCCCGCCGCCCTCAATGCCCCGAAACACTAGCACAAGGGCATGGCGCAACAAGGGGCGAGCTCACGCGAGCGCGGAGTGCGAAGCGACCGCACTCGCTGACCGCCGCAGCCGCTAGCTCGGGCGCTGCACGCAGGTTCGGACCGCCCGCCAGAAACACCAAGAACCGGTGACGTTCAACGTTGGAGTTCAGCGGACGGCGAAGCCGGTCCGCTGCAATGAGGGGTTAGGAGACACGGTCAATCTTCCACTGCATGCGTGGCATGGACTTCTGCTCCGTAATTCGAAAATTGGCAGCTTGGCCACCATAGACGCAACGCACAACCCCAAGCGCTCCATCGGAGACATGAAGTAGGCATTTGAGCTGACCAATGAATTCGTCGAATCGCTTCGCGCGAAAGACCATCGTTAGGAGCTCGCGGAGCTTGGCATTGCCGGAAATGACCATTCCATTTGAGACTTCGACGAACTGCTCGGGCTTAGCCTCTGACAACAGCGCGTGCAAGAAGAGAACCACAAGCTTCGCCTCCTCATCCGGCTTCGCCCCGGCAGGCACCACGATTTCGAGTCGCGGGAGCATTTTGTCTCCTAACGTCGTAGTTGTGCGGACGCCGGAGCGGCGCAGCCGCGCAGGGTACCCAAAGCGCAGCTTTGGGCGGTCCGCTCGAACGCAGTGTTGGACGACACCGAGACCGTCAGCGAAGGCAGGTTGTGCGTGACGAAGCCGTTGCCCCTCACAGTTGATCTGAACTGAACCAGGCCAGCGGCGCTTGCCACGGCCCGCCGCCTTCAATGCCCCGAAACACTAGCACAAAGGCATGGCGCGACAAGGGGCGAACTCACGGGTGCTCGGAGTGCGAAACGACCATTCTCACTGACCGCCGCAGTCGCCTGCTCGGGCGCTGCACGTAGATTTGGACCGCCCGCCAGCACCACAAGAACCGGTGACGATCAACGTTTGAATTCAGCGGACGGTGAAATGCGCAGCATTCTGCCGGTCCGCTGGAATGATTGGTTCGGCGTCATGAGGACAGCGTCTTCCCGTGCACGAAAGTGATGACGTCGTGGACAGTTTTGGTGTCTTCCGCCTCCTTGTCCGAGATCGCAATTCTGAAGCGCTTCTCAAGTGCTTCGACAAGGGCGACGTCAACCATTGAGTCGCTGTCCAAGAGGAACCGTAAGTTACGCGAGAAGTCATCACCGGGGATCATCCTGGACACATCACCTTGGAGTTCGTCTGCAAGGACTTGCCGTACTCCGGTTACTACCTCGCGAGACATGCCAGAGTCTTGATAAAACGCTGCATAGAAGTCGTCATCCGATAGCGACTCTCTACCGCGAAACGTGTTTTGGAACTCCCTATCCACTCGTCGCTTCTCAAAGAAGAACCAGACCCCAACAGTGAGAGCGAGGACGGCAATTCCGAGTGCAGTATTCATGACGCCGAACGTTTGACATGAGAGGCGAGACCCGGCTTGCCGGGGCGAGTCCTCTCGATGGAAGGGTTAGGCGTCGCGGAGCGCATAGATGCCCTGCTCCGGCCTGTTGCCAAGTAGATCGGATACCTGACTGGACGACCATAGGTGACCGAAATCGTCGTCGAGAACGGCCGGTGAAAACCGTGACATGAGATGGGCAACAACTTCGAGTGCAAGTTGAGCGGCTTCACCGTGGGGAGCTGATACCTGGAACGCACATGACGTTGTTGTGCCTAGGGCACCTGAGAGCCTGCTCAATTCATCTTCGGTTTGCTCGGCAAGCTGGTCTTCGACGCCATAGCCGTGGAGAAAGAAGCTCACAGAGCCACGCGTGACAGTACCGTTGGCGAAGCCATGTGGGCCTGCCGCCTCTTCGACTTGAGACTGCGTTGCGCCTCCAAAGAATAGGATCATCGAATCCACAGCGGTCTTTCTGACGACGCCTAACGTTGAAGCTCAGCGGGCAGCGTAGCCGTCCGCTGCAGCGACTGGTTAGGTATCAGTCGCCACCTCGTCCCATGGAGAGCCCCCGTAGCCGATGGCCCAATTTATTCCATGGTGACGCTCCTGGATGATGCCGATATGAACCTCTGGACATTCACGGCCATTGATTGACGCATCACGCGCCTCCCAGTGCAAGTTCAGAATTTCGTCTGCCATTTCCACCAAGACCTCATCCGATCTTCTTCGGGCGGACGCAATAAATTCGTTCACCGACACCGACGTACGCGGTGGAAGGAGGTCCCGGAACAACGCTGGGTTGCAAGTTTCAGAGGGGGCGGGAATGGCTTCCACCAAGCCAAGCGACCACAGCAGAAGCAAAAGTGCTTCACTCCGCCACGAAGCGTTGAAAACCTGCCGTTCACTAGGCGTCTCTGACGTTATGAAGTCCAGTTCTTCCGGCGAAAGCTCGGCCCATAAGTCCTCCGCTCGCAGCCAATCAATCAACTTCTGCTTGTCGTCGCCGAACGCAATTGAAATGACGGCGAACAGCGCCAGCGCCCGTCGCGCAATGGCACCGGCATCTCGGATTTCGTCTTCCGGTCCTTCGTCGAAATAAGGTTCTTCCATTTGATATCTAACGT
>NZ_JCANOT010000001.1:0-5719 GCF_059552495.1 Methyloversatilis sp. S146-33 | reverse complement strand
TGATCGGTGCTTGGGGTGAGGGCGGGACATCTCTCCCACTGTCTGTACGTGCTTGCCGTCAGATCCGAGCTCGGTCCCTCCGCCCGACAAGCTATTCCTACGCTTGCCACGGTAGAACATACAAGCGAGCTTGCTCGCGATGCGGCTGTCGCTGGCCGCCGGCTTTGTTCGATGCCGCTATCACGAGCAAGCTCGCTCCCACGAGCCTGGGCAAAGGCCTGAGCGAGGAACCCTGCGGGAGGCCCATTGCTGCCGACGGGGCCTGAACCAAGAGCCGCACACTGCCCACCGCCGCTGTCGGGGTCAGAAGACCCCTCCCACAGAGCTCCTGATCCGGCCGCGGATCGGGCACACCTCCTACAGAACCCAGGCGCTGGCCACGGGACGGGCGCACTCCTTGTGGGAGCGAGCTTGCTCGCGATGCGGCTGTTGTCGGCCACCGGCTTCGATCGAGGGTGCAATCGCGAGCAAGCTCGCTCCCACGGTATTGGGCACAGGACTGTGCGCGGGATCTGTGTGGGAGGCCGCCATTGCTGCCGACGGGGCCGGAATCAAGAGCCGCACACTGCCCTCCGCCGCTGTCGGGTTCAGAAGACCCCACCCACCGGAACCCCGTGCGGGCACCGGCCGAGGGCCTGGGCGCGTCCTCTGTGGGAGGGGTCTTCTGACTCCGAGCGGGCCGCGGTGTGCCGCCAGCTTTTTTCACGCGAGCGACGCACTCCTGCTGTGCGATACCCGACCCTGATCCCGCTCAAGGGCCGGACGCGCCCGGCTGGTCATGATGAAGGCCTCTGCATTGCAGGAGCCCCGCCATGAGCCGCATCGTCGTCATCCAGGGTCACCCGGAATCCCGCCCCGGGCTGTTGCGCGCGCTGGCCGACAGCTATGTGGCCGCCGCGCGAGCCGCCGGGCACACGGTAAGCGTGATCGACGTGAGCCGGCTTTCCTTTACCGTGCTGCGCTCGAAAGCCGAATGGTCAGCGCCGGCGGAAGGCGACATCGCGCAGGCTCAGGTGCTGATCGCCGACGCCGAGCATCTGGTGGTGTTTTTCCCGATCTGGCTGGGCACCTTGCCGGCGGTGCTGAAGGCCTTCTTCGAACAGGTGTTCCGTCCGGGTTTCGCCATCGGCGAAGGGCGCGGGCGCAACCCCTTCACCCGGCTGCTGAAAGGTCGGTCGGCGCGGCTGGTCGTCGCGATGGGCATGCCCGCCTGGCTGTTCCGCACCTTCTATCTGGCGCACGGCGTCATGAGCTTCAAGCGCAACATCCTGCATTTCGTCGGCATCGAGCCGGTGCGCAGCACGCTGATCGGCAGCGTCGACGCGATGGATGATGCGGGCCGTGCGCGCTGGCATGCGCGGATGCGCCGCCTGGGCCGCGACGCGGCGTGAGCCGGCTCAGGTTCTCAGCAGCCGCACCCGCCTGAACCAGCCGCCTAAGGCCGCCGGCTCGTCGCTGACGATGCCGAAGGGCAGCCCATCGAGCGCGTCCTCCAGCACGACGTCGAGCCGGGTGGCGATGCGGCCGGCCAGCGGCGACAGCAGGCGGCGCAGCGGGGCAGGGCGGCCGCGGCGCAGGAACTTGTCCAGCACCAGCGCCGCACCGCCCGGGCGCAACACGCGCGCCGCTTCGCGCAGGCAGGCGGCGCCATCCGGCACCACGGCGACGATCAGGTGCAGCACCACACAGTCGAACTGCGCGTCGGCGAAGGGCAGGCGCATCGCGTCGCCGCGCACCGCGCCGTAGTTCAGGCCGGAGGCCCTTGGCAGGCTGCGTGCGAGCATGGCGGCGTTGAAGTCGATCGCGGTGTAGCGGTGATCGGCGGGCAGGTGGGGCAGGTCCAGCCCGGTGCCGACACCGACCAGCAGCACGTCGGACGAGGTCCGCGGCAGGTGGGCCAGGCTGGCGCGGCGGGCGCCGAGCGACGCGGCGGCGACCACCGTGTCGTAGAGGGGGGCGAGGCGGGTATAGGACGAGGCGAGCGACATCGCCTCGTGGCTCAGTGCAGCACGCGCGGCATGGCCAGCGTGAATTCCGGAATGTCGGCTTCGAACTGCGTGCCGTCCTCGGCCACCATCTGGTAGCTGCCGCGCATCGTGCCGACCGGCGTGTTCAGCGCGCAGCCGCTGGTGTATTCGAACTTCTCGCCGGCTTTCAGCAGCGGCTGCTGGCCGATCACACCCAGCCCGCGCACCTGCTGCTCGGCGTTGTTTGCGTCGCGGATGATCCAGTGCCGGCTGATCAGCTGCGCCGGCACGGTGCCGGTGTTGGTGATGCTGACGGTGTAGGCGAACACGAAGCGGCTGTCCTCGGGGTCGGACTGCTCTTCGACATAGCGTGCCTGCACGCTCACCGTCACTTCGTATTTTTTCGATTCGGCCATGCCTTCTATTTAACCGAACTCCGATGACGCGGCAAGCGGTGCGCACGCACGTATCGGCGACACGCGACAGGGCGACGCTTCCGACCCGATACAATCGCGGCTTCGACCTTCGGAGCCGCACCGTGAGTACCACCAATCTGGATTACCTGATCGCCCCCAGCATCCTGTCCGCCGACTTCGCCGCCCTCGGCCAGGAAGTGCGCAACGTCATCGCCTCGGGCGCCGACTGGATCCACTTCGACGTGATGGACAACCATTACGTGCCCAACCTGACCATCGGCCCGCTGGTGTGCCAGGCGCTGCGACCGCACACCGAGGCGGTGATCGACGTGCACCTGATGGTGAAGCCGGTGGACCGCATCATTCCCGATTTCGCCAAGGCCGGCGCCAATGTGATCACCTTTCACCCGGAAGCGTCCGAGCACGTCGACCGCACGCTGTCGCTGATCCGCGACCACGGCTGCCAGGCCGGTCTGGTGTTCAACCCGGCGACGCCGCTGCACTACCTTGACCACGTGATGGACCGCCTCGACGTCGTGCTGCTGATGTCGGTAAACCCGGGCTTCGGCGGCCAGAGCTTCATTCCGTCCTCGCTCGACAAGCTGCGCGCGGTGCGTGCCCGTCTCGACGAATACGTGTCGCGCACCGGCCGCCATATCCGGCTGGAGATCGACGGTGGCGTCAAGATCGACAACATCGCCGAAATCGCGCGCGCCGGCGCCGATACCTTCGTCGCCGGCTCGGCCGTGTTCGGTGCCGGCAAGGACAGCGACCCGCACCGCTACGACAGCGTGATCGCCGCGCTGCGCAAGCAGCTGGAAGCGGTCTGAGCATGACGCAGCGCTTCGCGGTCGCCGCCATCACCTTCGACCTCGACGGCACGCTGCTCGACACCGTGCCCGACCTCGCTGCTGCCGCGCAGGACATGGCAGTCGAACTGGGCGTTCCGCCGCGCCGCGAGGACGAGGTGCGGGTGTTCGTCGGGCGTGGCATTCCGAACCTGGTCGAACGCTGTCTCGGCGAGCGGGCGCAGGATGCGGCTTTTCTCGCGCGGGCGATCGAGGTGTTCAAGCGCTGCTACCGCGTGCGCAACGGCGTGCGTGCCGTGCCTTACGACGGCGCGCACGACACGCTGGCGTCGCTGCAGGCGGCCGGTTTCAGGCTGGCCTGCGTCACCAACAAGGCGGTCGACTTCACGCTGCCGCTGCTCGAACAGATGGACATGCGCCATTTCTTCGGCAGCGTGGTCGGCGGCGACACCCTGCCGCAGAAGAAGCCCGACCCAGCGCCGCTCTTGCACGCGGTGCGTGAACTGGGCGTGGCGCCGTCGGCCGCGCTGCACGTCGGCGACTCGTACAACGACATCGACTGCGCCCGCAATGCCGGCATTCCGGTGCTGGGCGTGCCCTGGGGTTACAGCGAGGGGCGCGTGCTGGACGCAAAAGATTGCGATGGGCTACTATCCTCGCTCCCCGATCTGCTCGACCGGGTCACGCTTTCGACCGCCTGAGCCGACGAAACCACTACGCACCGAAGCCGAATGGACAGCCCGAATTCCAAGGAGACACCCGCCCGCAGCTGCGCGCCCGCGCCCCTGCACGGGTACCTGTGGCGAGCCGCCTGAGTCCGCTCCTGGTCAGGCGCGCGCGGTGACACCGCGGCGTCGTTCGAAACCCCGCTCTCCGGTCTGTCCATGAATCAAGATCAATTCGAGGCGCTTGCACGCGCCGGCTACAACCGCATTCCCGTTTCGCGCCAGGCACTGGCCGATCTCGACACCCCGCTGTCCGCCTATCTGAAACTGGCCGACGTACCGTATTCCTATCTGCTGGAATCAGTGCAGGGCGGCGAGCGCTGGGGCCGTTACTCGATACTCGGCCTGCCGGCGCAGACGCGCATCGTCGTGCGCCGCGACCGGATCGAGGTGCTGCGCGACGACGCGGTGATCGAGCGGACGGAAAGCAGCGACCCGCTGGCCTTCGTCCAGGCCTTCCTCGCCCGCTACCGCGTCCCCGACCTGCCGGGCCTGCCGCGTTTTTCCGGCGGTCTGGTTGGCTATTTCGGCTACGACGTGGTGCGCTACGTCGAGCACCGGCTCGCCGCCGGCTGGGACAAGGCCGATCCGCTGGGCGTGCCGGACATTCATCTGCTGCTGTCGGACGAGCTGGCGGTGTTCGACAACCTGTCCGGTCGGCTCACCTTCATCGTCTATGCCGATCCGGCGAAGCCGGACGCGCTGGACAATGCGCATCTGCGCCTCGACGCGCTGACCGCGCGCCTGCGTTCGCCGCTGCGCGAGCCCGACACCCCGCGTGGCGAATCGGTGGCCGCGGAATCCGGCTTCGGCCACGACGCCTACTGCGCCGCGGTGGAGAAGGCGAAGCGCTACATCTTCGACGGCGACATCATGCAGGTGGTGCCGTCGCAGCGCATGAGCAAGCCGCTGGCGACCACGCCGATGGCGGTGTACCGCGCGTTGCGTGCGCTGAATCCGTCGCCCTACATGTACTTCTTCAATCTGGGTGATACCCACATCGTCGGCGCCAGCCCGGAAATCCTGGCCCGCCTCGAAGGCGACAAGGTGACCGTGCGTCCGATCGCCGGCACCCGCAAGCGCGGCGCCAACGCCGAGGAGGACCGCGCGCTGGCCGAGGATCTGCTGTCGGACGAGAAGGAACGTGCCGAGCACATCATGCTGGTCGACCTCGGCCGCAACGATCTGGGCCGCGTCGCCGCCACCGGCACGGTGGAGGTGACCGACCGCATGGTGGTCGAGAAGTACTCGCACGTGATGCACATCGTCAGCAACGTCGAAGGCGTGCTGAAGCCGGGCCTGACCGCGATGGACGTGCTGCGCGCCACCTTCCCGGCCGGCACCGTCAGCGGCGCGCCCAAGGTGCGCGCGATGGAAATCATCGACGAGCTGGAGCCGGTCAAGCGCGGCATCTATTCCGGCGCCGTCGGTTACCTCGGCTTCAACGGCGGCATGGACGTCGCCATCGCGCTGCGTACCGCGGTGATCAAGGACGGCGTGCTGCACGCCCAGGCAGGTGGTGGCGTGGTGATGGATTCGACGCCCGAAGGCGAGTGGCAGGAAACGCTGAACAAGGCGCGCGCCGTGCTGCGTGCCGCGGAGCTGGCCGAAGCGGGGCTGACGCCCGGCTGACTCCAGCCCGAGGCCGCCGCCCGCGGTTTTGTGGGAGATTCTATGTTCCGCCGCAAGCGTTTTCGTGTTGTTTCGGGACATAGTCTGCGGCGTTCTTCATCAGTGAGAAGGCAACGCGCGCGAGTTTTCGGGCCAGCGCAACAAGCGCCTGGGTGCGGCTGAATCCGCGC